>NZ_JANLNX010000098.1:0-50867 GCF_025466015.1 Pseudomonas sp. 5P_5.1_Bac1
AATAGGCACCCCTACGCAAACGGCCCCCAAGGTAACCAAACCTGCCCCGACTTCATCGGGTCAGCCGACCAGGACACGTTCCCGTTCGGCGCGGTAGAGCTGACGGACCGCGATGAATTCGCGGTCGATGCGGTTGATCAGGTCCTCGATGCCAAACAGCGCTTGCTGCCTGACCCGCTCTTCGAGTTGCCGGCACAGTTCGGCCAGTTCGATCGCGCCCATGTTGCTGCTGCTGCCCTTGAGGCTGTGCGCGGCCTGACCCAGTTGCTCGGCGTTACGGGCCTTGTAGAGCTGGCGCAAACGCTCCTCGGAATCGGCGAGAAAGGTTTCGAGCAGGTTGAGGTAGCCACCTTCCATGACCTCCTGAAGGTCGCTCAACACCTTGCGGTCAATATGAATATCGGACACTTGTTCACTCCTTGATCAAGTTGGATTATGCCAGAGCGCCCCACGCGAACTCCACGCGTGCGCGGCGTCCGCCATCGGCCCACTCGGCCTGCCGGCCAAGGCGGCGTACCAGGTTCAGCCCCCGGCCACACAGACGCTGCTCCACTTCGGGCGGCCCGCGTACTTTACTCACATCGAAGCCGTTGCCGCTGTCCTCGACTTCAAGAATGAGACGCCCGCCTCCTTCCCACGGTTCCACCTTCAAATGAAGGCGGATATGACCGCTGTCGAGGGCCTGCAAACGCCGGTTGCGCTCCTGGTAATACGCGGCGAAGCCATCGGCGTCGCGCTTGAGCGCCGAGTCCAGCCCCAGCACGCCATGCTCGAGCGCGTTGGAATACAGCTCGGTGAGCACACTGTGCAACGCACCGCTTTGCCCGCGCAGACCATGAATCTCCTGCAGCACCTGCATCAGGTAAGGCAAGGGATTGAAACGCTTGAGGGTCTGGGCACGAAATTCGAATGACAGCGACCAATCCAGCGGGCTGGACTGGCCGCTGTCGGAATACACCACCGGCGGCGGCGCCAACTCGCCCGGGGCGACCACGGTGATTTCCAGCATGCTGACGTCATCCCGCGAGCGTCCGCGAAAGCGCTCCAGCGCTTGCAGCACGTCCTCGAACAGGTGCTCGGGCTCACGGTTGTCGGCGAACACCTGCTGCAAACGCTCAACGCCAAACAACTGGTCGCTCTCATCGCAGGTGTCCACCACACCATCGGACAGCAGGAACAAGCGGTCACCGAGCGTCAACGGCAAGACATCGGTGTGTTCGTCAAACTGCTCGGACGGCAGGATGCCCAGCGGCAAATGCCGGGACACCAGCGGCATCGCCTGGCCGCCGGCGGCAGGCAGCAAGTAGGCGTCGGGCATGCCACCGTTCCACACCTCCACCATGCGCCGCTCGAAACTCAGGTTGAGCAACAACGCGCAGCAGAACATGTCCACCGGCAGGATGCGCTTGAGCTTGGCGTTCATCTCCCGCAGGGTCTCGGCCAGGCCGTAGCCCTTGGCGGTCATGCCGTAGAACACCTCGGCCAGCGGCATGGCGCCGACCGCCGCCGGCAAACCGTGGCCGGTGAAGTCACCGAGCAGCACATGCATTTCGCCGGTCGGGGTGAAGGCCGCCAGCAGCAGGTCGCCGTTGAACAACGCATACGGTGATTGCAGGTAGCGGATATTCGGTGCGCTCAGGCAGCCGGCGTGGGCCACCTGGTCGAATACTGCCTTGGCCACCCGCTGCTCGTTGAGCAGGTGGTTGTGGTGCCGGGAAATCTGGTCACGTTGCTCCAGCACCGTGGCCTGCAAACGGCGCAGGCGATCCATGGCCTTGATCTTGGCGGCCAGCACTACCGGACTGTAAGGCTTGGCCAGAAAGTCGTCGCCGCCTGCCTCCAGGCAGCGCACCAACGCTTCATCCTCGGTCAGCGACGTGAGGAAGATGATCGGCACCAACTCCTCGCCGGCCAGCGCCTTGATTCGCCGCGCCGCCTCGAAACCGTCCATCACCGGCATCACCGCATCGAGCAAGACCAGTTGCGGGCGCTGCTCGACGAACAGCGCCACCGCCCGCTCGCCGTTCTCGGCGGTCAGCACCCGGTGCCCCTGCTTGCGGACGATGGTCGCCAGCAGGAGACGGTCGGTCGCACCGTCCTCGGCAATCAGGACGGTAAGCGCGGGGGAACTGCTCATGGTCGCGTTCAACTGATATCGAAGAGTTTTTCGAAATTGGAAATGGCGAGGATCTTGCGCACGTCGGAGCTGGTGTTGACCACGCTGACCCTCGGCTCATCGCCGCCAACGTGATCGCGCAGCAGCAGCAACATACCCAGCGCCGAACTGTCCAGGTAGGTGGCGTCTTTAAGGTCCACGACCACGCTTTCAGGCTTCACCGCCTGGCGCTCGTAGGCGTCACGGAAGACTTGGTGATTGCCGAAATCGAAACGACCCTTGACCCGGATCGTCAGTTTGTTCTCGTCCTTTGAGTACACGGATTCAACGGCCATGTGGGCGTTCCTTCGATGATGGCGAGTACCGACACCCTGTAGGTTTAGCAGTCCACCGGCAGCCCGGCAACCTGGGCCGACCAACGCTTTCAGTGTCAGAAACGATCGTGTCGCGGGAGGCGTTGGGACAACTCGTCGAGCAGTTTCTGCTCGCGCTTGTCTTCGATCAGGCGGGCTTCTTCGATGTAGCGCTGGACCAGCTTGCGCAGGCCTTCGACGCGCGCGTAGGCCTCCTGCCAGGTCGCGCGGGCGCTATTGAGATTGTTCTGGTGCCAGATCAGGCTCTGATTCTGCTGGGCCACCGCGGTGTCAAGCTGGCCGAGGAAGCGCTGGAAACCCACCAGCCAGTTGCTGCTCACACCCTGCCCGCCCCGCTGCATCCACTGCTGCTGGTAATCGGAACGGAACTGGTCGAGTTCGGCGAGCTTGGCCTTGGCCATATTGACCTGCTGCTGGAATTGCCCGAGGCGCTGGGCGGCCTTGCGCTCGGCGTCCTCGGCCATTTCCACCACCGGGACCAGGCGGGCGGCGCGACTAGGCTGGGCCATACGCTATCAGCCCGCAGCCAGCGGCGTGAAGACGCTCGCCAGATGCTCGCGACTCTGGGCCAGGCCAACGTTGTCGTTGAGCCCCTGACGCAAGAAGTGCACGAGGCGAGGCTGCAGGGAAATCGCCAGGTCGGTTTCCTTGTCGCCACCGGCGACATAGGCGCCGACGCTGATCAGGTCGCGACTTTGCGACAACCGCGACCAGAGCTGCTTGAACTGCTGGGCCTGGGTCATCTGCTCCGGCGTCACCACCTGCGGCATGACCCGGCTGATGGACGCTTCGATATCGATGGCCGGGTAGTGCCCTTCCTCAGCCAGGCGGCGTGACAGCACGATGTGGCCGTCGAGCACGCCCCGCGCCGAGTCGGCGATCGGGTCCTGCTGGTCGTCACCCTCGGACAACACGGTATAGAACGCGGTGATCGAACCACCGCCCGCCTCGCCATTACCCGCGCGCTCCACCAGCTTGGGCAGCTTGGCGAACACCGATGGCGGATAACCCTTGGTCGCTGGCGGCTCGCCGATGGCCAGGGCGATTTCCCGCTGGGCCTGGGCGAAACGGGTCAACGAGTCCATCAGCAGCAGGACGTTCTTGCCCTTGTCGCGGAAATACTCGGCGATCCGCGTGCAGTACATCGCGGCGCGCAGACGCATCAGCGGCGCGTCGTCCGCAGGCGAAGCCACCACCACCGAGCGCTTGAGGCCCTCGGTGCCAAGAATATGCTCGATGAACTCCTTCACCTCGCGGCCCCGCTCGCCGATCAGGCCGACGACGATGATGTCGGCCTCGGTGAAGCGGGTCATCATCCCCAACAGCACACTCTTACCGACGCCGGTACCGGCGAACAGGCCAAGACGCTGGCCTCGGCCGACCGTGAGCAGGCCATTGATGCTGCGGATACCCACATCCAGCGGCTGACTGATGGGATCGCGGTTGAGCGGGTTGATGGTCGGACCGTCCATCGGCACCCAGTCTTCGGCCTTCATCCCGCCTTTGCCGTCGAGTGCCCGGCCAGCGCCGTCCAGCACCCGCCCGAGCATGCTCATGCCCATCGGCAGGCGACCGCTGTCGTCCAGCGGCACCACCCGCGCGCCAGGCGCGATACCGGCAACACTGCCCACCGGCATCAGGAAGATCTTGCCGCCGGAAAAGCCCATGACCTCGGCCTCGACCTCGACCGGGTGATAGCTGTCGTCGTTGATCACCAGGCAGCGGCTGCCGACTGCGGCGCGCAGGCCCTCGGCTTCGAGGGTCAGGCCGACCATGCGCAGCAGGCGGCCTTCGACCACCGGCTGGCTCGGCAGGCGGATGGCATCGACATAGGTTTCAAGGCGCTTGCCGAAACTGGTTCGCTCAAGGCGCATCGCTGGTTTCCGTCTCTTCGACCGGCGCCTCGCTCGGCGCCTCCAGCTCGATGTGCAAGTCCGGCGCGGCCGGGTGCAGGCCCTGGTCGTGCAATTGGTCGAACAACTGCTTCATGGCTTTTTCGATGCGGGTTTCCACCGTGGCATCGATGCGGCTATGGGCCGTTTCGATCCAGCAGCCGCCGGCTTGCAGACTGTCGTCTTCGAGCAGGCGCCAGTTTTCCTCATGACGCTCGCGCAGGGCCTTGGCCAGGGCGAAGTCTTGCGGATTGACGTGGATGCGGATGTTTTCGGCGCCCATGGGCAGCAGCTTGAGGGCTTCACGCAGGACATGGGTGATCTGGCTGGAATCGGTTTGCAGCTCGCGGCCGATCACCTCGCGGGCGATATGGCTGACCAGTTGCACCAACTGCTTTTCGATCTGCGCATCCTGCTCGGCAATCGGCTCCAGCAGGTTGCCCATCAGTTGTTCGAGGCTGGCCAGCTTGGCGGTCAGCGCCACTTCGGCTTCCTGACGGACCTTGAGCTGGGTGCTGTGGAAACCTTCACGCTCGCCGGTGGCGAAGCCTTCGTTGTAGGCCTCCTGGCGGATACTCTCGAGTTCTTCGAGGGTCAGCGGCTGGACTTCTTCCAGCGGCACTTCCTCGACTTCTTCGACCAGTTCCGGCTCAGGCTCGGGTTCGGCCTGGGGCTCCGGTTCAGGATCGAAACTGGGCAGCGCCCAGCGGTCGAAATCCTCTACGTCGCGGGCGCGGATCAGTTCACTCAAATGCTCGTTGGTCGACATGATTCCATGCGCTCAAAAGTCGGGTTACGGATGATCAGGCAGCGTCGGCGGCGGGTGCCGCCCGACGAAGCCCCATCGGGGCCGGTGCGGTTTCGCGGGCGCGAAAACCGACCGGGCCGACGGGTCAGATCATCTCTTCGGCACCTTTGCCGCCCAGCACGATTTCGCCGGCTTCGGCCATGCGGCGGGCGATGGTGAGGATTTCCTTCTGCGCGGTCTCGACGTCGCTGACACGGACCGGGCCCTTGGCCTCGAGGTCGTCGCGCAGCAGTTCCGAGGCACGCTTGGACATGTTCTTGAAGACCTTGTCCTTGACCTTCTCGTCCGCGCCCTTGAGCGAGACGACCAGGACGTCGGAGGAGACTTCCCGCAACAGCGCCTGGATACCGCGGTCATCGACATCGGCCAGGTTGTTGAAGACGAACATGAGGTCTTCGATCTGCTCGGAGAGATCGCCGTCGATCTCGCGGATCGAATCCATGAGCTGGCCTTCGACCGAACTGTCGAGGAAGTTCATGATGTCCGCAGCACGCTTGATACCACCCAGGGTGGTGCGCGCGGCGTTGGAGTTGCCGGAGAACTGCTTCTCGAGGATCTGGTTGAGTTCCTTGAGCGCGGCCGGTTGCACGGTGTTCAGCGACGAGACGCGCAGGATGATGTCCAGGCGCACCTTGTGGTCGAAATTGCCGAGGACTTCGCCTGCCTGGTCCGGGTCGAGATACGCCACGACGATCGCCTGAATCTGCGGGTGCTCGTAGCGGATAACGTCGGCAACCGCACGCGGCTCCATCCATTTGAGGCTGTCCAGACCGCTGGTGTTGCCACCCAGCAGGATCCGGTCGATCAGGCCGTTGGCCTTGTCCTCGCCCAGGGCCTGGGTGAGCATCTTGCGAATGTAGCCGTCGGAGCCGACGCCAAGGCTGGTCTGGTCGCCGACGATCTCGACGAACTCGCTCATGACCTGCTCGACCTGCTCGCGGTGGATGTTGCCCACCTGCGCCATGGCCACGCCTACACGCTGGACCTCTTTCGGCCCCATGTGCCGCAGCACTTGCGCGGCATCGGTCTCGCCCAGCGACAGCAGCAGGATCGCGGCCTTGTCGACACGGGTCAGTTTCGCAGTCAGGGCTCGATTGTCACTCATCGGCGTTGATCCACTCTTTCACGACCTGGGCCACACGACCCGGATCTTCTGCTACCAGACTCTTGATAGCGTTGAGCTGGGCGTCATAGCCCTCGCTCGGACTAGGCAAGAGGATGCTTTGCGGACCACCCAGGCTCACGCGGTCGTTGGCCAGTTCACCGTCCAACCCCAACATGCCGCCCAGTTCCATGTCGCCGTCGCTTGTCGACTGTTTGCCATTGCCGGTGATGTTGTTGAGCACCGGGCGCAGCACACCGAACACCAGCACCAGGATGAACAGGACGCCGAGCACTTGCTTGACGATGTCCCAGAACCAGGGCTGCGAATAGAACGGAATCTCGGCGATGGTCTCGCCACGGTCGGCGGCGAACGGCACGTTGATCACGCTGACGCTGTCGCCACGGCTGGCATCGAAGCCCACCGCGTCCTGGACCAGCCGCGTGAAGCGGGCCAGGTCCTCGGCACTCCACGGCACGCTGGTGGCGTTGCCATTGGCCGGGTCGAGCTTGACCTGATCGTCGACCACCACGGCCACCGACAGACGGGTCACACGGCCCTGCTGCTGACGGGTATGGCTGATGGAGCGGTCCAGTTCGAAGTTCTTGGTGGACTGCAGACGCTTGTCCGCTGGGTAAGGCGCGAGCATCGGCTGGCCGGTGGCCGGGTCCATGATCTGCTGACCGTTGGCGTCGAGCAGCGGCTGGCCGGGCTGGATCGCGGCAGCCGCACCTTGCGCGGCACCACCGGTGGTCTGCGGCGCCGAAGCCGGGCTTGGTGGCTGGTTGCTCAGCGCACCGGGAACGCCCTGCGGGCCCATGCTGCTGGAGCGTTGTTCGTTGACCGACTGCTCGCTGCGCAGCGCCGGCTGATCAGGGTTGAACTGTTCGGAAGTGGACTCGACCGCGCTGAAATCGACGTCGGCGGACACTTCGGCCTTGTAGCGGTCGTTACCCAGCACCGGTTGCAGGATGTTGTGCACACGCTGGGTGAGCAGGCCTTCCATGCGGCGGCTGTAGTCGAACTGCTTGCCGGCGACAGTCAGCTCACTGTTCTGCAGTTGATCGGAGAGCAGGTTGCCCTTCTGGTCGACCACGGTGACCTGGGACTTGTCCAGTTCAGGAACGCTGGTCGCCACCAGATTGACGATGGCCATGACCTGGCCGGGCTCGAGGTTGCGACCGGGGTACAGCTCGACCAGCACCGAGGCGCTTGGCTTGCGCTCATCGCGCACGAAAACCGAGCTTTTCGGGATCGCCAGGTGCACACGGGCACCCTTGACGTTGTTCAGGCTGGAGACGGTGCGCGCCAGTTCGCCTTCGAGGCCGCGACGATAACGGGTGGCCTCCATGAACTGACTGGTGCCCAGGCCCTGCTCCTTGTCGAGGATTTCGAAACCGACGTTGCCATCACTCGGTGCAACCCCGGCGGCGGCGAGCTTCAGACGGGCGCGGGAAATATCCTCGGCCTTGACCAGCAAGGCGCCGGAATTGGGCTCGACGTTGTAGGGAATGTCAGCAGCGGCCAGGGTTTCCATGACCTGCTTGGTGTCCATGCCACTGAGGCTGCCGTAGAGAGGACGGTAGTCAGGCTGTTGCGACCAGAGCACCACGGCGAAGCCGATGGCCACGCTGGCAGCCAGGCCGACCAGCAGGCCGACCTGACGCAACATGGGCATCTGTGAAATATTTTCCAGGAACGAAAGGCCGAACAGCGGCGGTTTTGGCGCTGGCGGGCCGCCCTTGGCGGGCACGTTATCGACGACTGCATCGGCCATGAATCAAATCCCGCCCTTAAACCGGCATCTGCATGATGTCTTGATACGATTGAACCAGCTTGTTGCGCACCTGGGTCAGCGCCTGGAACGAGACGCTGGCTTTCTGCGACGCGATCATCACGTCGGTCAGGTCGACGCCGCTCTTGCCGATTTCGAATGCTGTGGCCAGTTGGTTGGAGGCCTGCTGGGTGTCGTTGACCTTGTTGATGGCCTGCCCGAGCATGTCGGCAAAATTGCTCGACCCCAGCTCAGGAGCCTGGACAGCCTTCGGCGCCGACATCGCGTCCATTTGCATGGCCCGCATGTCCAACATCAAACGATTGAATTCAACACCTTGGCTCATGGTCTTCTCTCTCCGACGGCCCGCATTTTTTTGACACTCATGCAGCGGGTGAACAGGACTTAGCAACAAGAGTGCCAGCTACGCCCGACAATTTGACAAAACGCTGATCCTGCACCTCAAAGCCCCGTGGCATAAAGGCTGGCCTCGACATCCATTCCGGCATCGCGCATCTGCGCCAATTTGTAGCGCAGGGTCCGCGGACTGATGCCAAGTCGCTCGGCGGCTTCCTTGCGGCGGCCGCGCTCGGCGCGAAGGGTGTCGATGATCATCTGGAACTCGTGCCGACGCAAGTCATCTCCAAGGCCACCCACTTCCTGCGTCTCGCTCACCACCGCTGGCGCTGCAGCCCGCACAGGCTGTGGCGTCAGGGCTGGCAGCACGCCGGCGAGGCAAAAGTCAGCAGCAGCAATGACCCCACCCTGTTGCAAAATCAGCGCCCGCTGGATGGCGTTGTCCAATTCCCGCACATTGCCCGGCCACGGATAGCTTTGCAGGCAGGCCCGAGCCTCCTCCGACAGTCTGACGGGTGCGTGCTTCATTTTATTGACGTGGCGCAATAGCAAACGCTCGGCCAGTGGCAGAATATCGGCGCTCCGTTCTCTCAACGGGCGCCACGCCAACGGAAACACAGACAGACGATAGAACAAATCCTCGCGGAAACGCCCCGCCGCCACTTCGCCCGCCAGATCACGGTTGGTGGTGGCCACCACGCGGATATCCAGGGCAATCGGCTTGCGCCCACCAACCCGCTCCACCTCACGCTCTTGCAACACGCGCAGCAGCTTGGCCTGCAGGCCCAGCGGCATTTCGGAAATCTCGTCGAGCAGCAACGTGCCGCCATCGGCCTGTTCGAACTTGCCCGCCTGGGCGGCGATGGCGCCGGTGAACGAGCCCTTTTCGTGGCCGAACAGCGTGGCTTCGAGCATGTTGTCCGGAATCGCCGCACAGTTGATCGCCACGAAAGGCTGACTCGCGCGCAGCGATTGCTGATGGATATAGCGCGCCAGCACTTCCTTGCCGGTCCCGGACTCGCCGGAAATCAGCACGGTGGATTCGCTGCGAGCGACCCGCGCCGCCAACTCCAGCAACTGCGCACTGGCCGGCTCGCAGGCCACGGGCCCCTCGGCATCCGCACCACTGACGGCACCGAGCGAGTGACGGGCAACCAGTTCCAGCAACGCACGCGGCTCGAACGGCTTGACCAGATAGTCCGCCGCGCCTTGGCGCATGGCATCCACCGCCCGCTCCACCGCGGCATGAGCAGTCATCAGCAATACCGGCAACTGTGGCTGAGTGGCACGCAGGCGGGCGAGCAACTGGTGACCGTCCATGCCCGGCATGTTGACGTCACTGACCACCAGGCTGAAGGCTTCCTTCGAGACCGCTTCAAGGGCCTCTTCCGCAGAACCCACCGCGCAGTAAGTGAAACCGCCCAACTCCAGGGTGTCACCCAGGGCCTGACGCAGTGAACGGTCATCCTCGACCAGTAGCACCTTGATCCCGCTCATGCCGACACCTCCGGCGACGCACCCATCAACGGCAAGGTAATCGTGGCGCAGGTGCCGCGCCCCTGACGCGAACTCAGGTGCAACTCGCCGCGATGGGCCCGCGCAACCGCCTTGACCACCGCCAGGCCGAGGCCGGTGCCGGTGGACTTGGTGGTCAGGAAGGGTTCACCCAGACGCTGGAGCAACACGCTGTCGACGCCCGGGCCCGCATCACTGACACACAAACGCAGGCTGTCATCACGACGATAGAGATGCACCTTGATCCGCGCCGGACCTTCGCTGGCCTGCAGGGCGTTTTCCACCAGATTGAGAACGGCGCCCACCAGGGTGTCGCGATTGCACAGCAGTTCGCCCAGATGGCTGTCGCACTGCCAGCGCACATTGTGCCCCTGCACTTGAACCTGCGCGGCCTGCTGCAGCGCCTGGAACAGTGCCTTGGGCGTCAGGCGATCGGTCAGCGGCAGTTCGCCGCGCGCGAACACCAGCATGTCGCGCACCTGGCGCTCCAGCTCGTGCAGGCGCTCCTTGAGATTGCCGGCAAAACGCTGCTGGGTTTCCAGCGGCAACGCCTGTTCAGCAAGGTGGCTGGCATACAGCAGCGCCGCCGACAGCGGCGTGCGGATCTGATGGGCCAGTGAAGCGACCATACGACCCAGGGTCGACAACCGCTCATGGCGGGCCAGTTGATCCTGCAGGCGGCGGGTTTCCGTGAGGTCGTTGAGCAACACCAACTGGCCCGGTTCGGCATCGAGGGAGCGAGTGGCGATGGACAGGCGCCGGCCGTCGCGCAGCGACACTTCGTGACCGTCGTCCTCGCGCGGCGCGAAGCTGCGGGCGATCACCTGCCGCCACAACTCGCCCACCAGCGGTTCGCCCAGCAGTTCGCCAGCGGCCGGATTGGCCTCGCGCACCTTGCCGTGGCCATCGATAACGATGACGCCACCGGGCAACAGATCGAGCAAGTTCTGCAAACGATTGGCCAGCCGCTCCTTCTCCGCCAGCTCGGCCATGCGCTGCGCACTGACCACTGCCAGCTCGCCTTTCAGCTCGGTAACCCTCGCTTCAAGCAGGCTGTAGGACTGAGTGAGCTGACTGGACATCTGATCGAACAGGGCAAACGCCTGCTCCAGACCTTCGCGACCCTGCTGTTCGGCGACATCGGGGCGTGGCGGCTCAAGGGAGGTAGTGGCTGCGTGGGGCATCGTGCTCTCTCGCGTGGCTCACCGTCATAAAACGGTATGTTGAAAGCGGTATAGCAATAGCCATGCCGGAAACATTTTCGTCATGAAGGGAGTAAGCGAGGGGTGCCGACAAAGCCCGCAATGACGGGCATTTACCTCACAAAAAGAAAGGTTGCTTGAAGCAGAGCGCCCAGACGGAAGCCAGGCGGTGGGTGAGCAGGCGTCAATCCTCCGCCTGCTCGTCCCCTTCGCGACGGCTCATGCCGTACTTGCGCATTTTTTCCACCAGGGTGGTCCGACGAATCCGCAAACGCTCGGCGGCACGCGCCACGATACCGTTTGCATCGTCCAGCGCCTGTTGAATCAGGCCCTGCTCGAGACTGCCCAGGTAATCCTTCAGGTCCAGGCCTTCCGGCGGCAGCATGGCATTGGTCGGGAAGCTCGGCGTATGGCCGTTGATCGCCACGCGCTCTTCGAGGTCGGAGCGCAGGCTGTCCACCAGTTGCTCGTCTTCGTCGTCCACGTAACGGAACTTCTTTGGCAGCTCGGCCACACCGATCACGCCGTACGGATGCATGATCGCCATGCGCTCCACCAGGTTGGCCAGCTCGCGGACGTTGCCCGGCCAGCCATGCCGGCACAGCGACATGATCGCCGCCGAATTGAAACGGATCGAACCACGCTTTTCGTGCTCCATCCGCGAGATCAATTCGTTCATCAGCAGCGGAATGTCTTCGACCCGCTCGCGCAGCGGCGCCATCTCGATCGGGAAGACGTTGAGGCGGTAGTACAGGTCTTCGCGGAACGAACCGACCTCGATCATGCTTTCGAGGTTCTTGTGGGTCGCGGCGATGATCCGCACATCGATGCTCTGGGTCTTGTTGCTGCCGACCCGCTCGAAGGTGCGTTCCTGCAATACGCGCAACAGCTTGACCTGCATCGGCAACGGCATGTCGCCGATCTCGTCGAGGAACAGGGTGCCGCCATTGGCCAGCTCGAAGCGCCCGGCACGGCTGGTGATGGCGCCGGTGAAGGCACCCTTCTCATGGCCGAACAGTTCGCTTTCCAGCAACTCGGCCGGGATCGCACCGCAATTGACCGGTACGAACGGCGCTTCGCGGCGCTTGGAATGGTAATGCAGGTTACGCGCAACCACTTCCTTACCCGTACCGGACTCACCGAGGATCAGCACGCTGGCGTCGGTATCGGCCACCTGCTGCATCATCTGGCGGACATGCTGGATCGCCCGGCTGGTGCCGACCAGACTGCGGAACAGGTTGGGCTCGCGCTGCCGGCCACGCTCGCGCGCCTGGTCGTACATCTCGCGATAGACCTGGGCACGATGGAGCGAATCCAGCAATTTGCTGTAGCTCGGCGGCATTTCAAGGTTGGAGAGCACCCGGCGACGTAAGTCTTCGGGAAGCTCGGGCAAAGAATTTTCGCCCAAAAGCAGAACCGGAAGGAACTCATCCCAGGCAGCCACTGTCTTAAGCAAGCCCAACAAGCCTGCCGGAGCATTTACTGTCCCGAGAAGAACGCACAGTACTTCACGGCTCGACGACAACGATTCGACAGCCTGCTGCCAGTCTTCACTGGAGCACGCCAGATTTTCTTCCCCAAGAAAATTCAGCACCACCGCCAGGTCACGGCGGCGAGCACTATCGTCATCGATCAAGAGAATTTTGGTTTCACGCCACATGCAATAGCAACTTCCCTAGTCAACTCGAGGCCCAGCGAGGGCATGCTCGACATCATTCCGACTGAACGGTCAGTGTTCCGACGTCTGAAATTAGAAAACAGCCACTAGTTAAGTCAAAAAACACTTCACAGTCAAATTTATGGCGCGCAACTGATTTTCGATCAACCGTCAGCGGTACAGATGGTATACCTTCGACGCCTGCTGCGCTTGCTTGATCTTCGACATCTCGTCAGCGATAGCCTGGCGCTCTTCGGTCGCCACATCGATCAATTGCCGATAGACCCCGAGCAGATCCTGCAGGTTATCCCGCAGCGCTTCTTCGTCGGACGGCTGCGCACTCAATACTTCATCCATGCAGGCACGGCAAGCCTGATCCAGCTCACCTACCGCCTCCCAATCCCGATTGGCCAATGCACCGACCAATGCGTCACGGGTTTCCTCGATTCGCTTGAGCACAGCACTCATCACGACATCCTCATTGCAACTGGTTATTGTGCGACAACCGCGTCCCACCCTTCCTTGACCGTGATCAACAGATCGGTCACCTCATCGAGCGCAGCGATGTCGTTCTTGAGGTTGGCATCGATCAGGCGGCGGTTCATATACAGGTAGAGCCCATCGAGACGCTCCAGTTCCGGCGTCATGTTGTCGCGATCCAGACCTTCGCGAAGACCGCCGATGATGCCGATGGCCTTGCCGATGGCAATGCCCTTGCCTGCGATATCATTGCGCTCGAGCGAGCCTTTTGCCTGGGCAACACGATCCAGGCCACCCTCCATCAGCATCTGCACCAGGCGGTGCGGGCTGGCTTCAGAGGTCTGGGCCTGTGCACTGATTTTCTGATACTGCCGAAGGGCCAACATCGGATTCATGCGTGTACCTCACCACAATTGCTGTATGACCGGGCTATCGACCCCGCGTCAAAAAACTTTAAGGAAGATGCAAAAAGCCCGACATGCTGGTATGGCACTGCCGGGCTTTTGGCGTCAGTCAGTAGATCAGGACGACTTGGACTGAGCGGCCATCGCCTCGAAGATCGAAGTGATGTTGTCGCGCTGGGCGTTGAGTTTGCCCACCAGAGTGTCCATGGTGTTGTACTTCTTGGTCAACGACGCGGTCATCGCAGTAACCCGTGCATCCAGCGACGACTGCTGCAAGGTCAGGCTCTTTTTCGCCTGCTCGAGAATCTTGGAGCGGTCGTCCAGCAAGCCGCCGGATTTCGAATAGGGGTCCAACGCCGAGGTCATGCGGGCCAAAAGACCGTCATCTCCGCCGAACAGCGCCTGAATACCACCACCCAGCTTCTGCACTTCCACAGCCTTGGTGAACTTGGTGGAGTCCAGTTCAAGCAGGCCGGTTTCCTGAACAGTGTTGATGCCCAACTGCGACAGCACCTGCAAGTTATCGCTACCCCCAGCCGGCACTACCAACTGGTCACGCAGGGTCTTGAGCATGTTGCGAGCCGCCGAGTCACCCGACAGCGCAGGCGCGGTACCCATCGTGCCGTCGGCGTTCTTGGTCGCCTGGCTGAGGCTGGTGACCGTCTTGACCAGCGTGTTGTAGGCATCCACGAACGACTGTACCGACTTCTTCAGGCCTTCGGTGTTGGTGCCCACGGTGACGGTGGTTTCGCCTTTGGCAACCAGGTCAATCGTCAGGCCACTTACCGCATTTTCGACCTTGTTCGACTTGCTGGTGAGTACCATACCGTCGATTTCGAATTTCGCATCCTTGGCCAGAGCACTGATGAAACCCGCGCCGGTGCCAACCATTTGCGCAGTGCCGTCGATTTCCAGCTCAGGGATGCCACCAACGGAGATGTCGGAATCCAGGCCGGTATTAGTCGACGTCAAAACCAGGCGAGAGCCAGTGCCATCATTGATGATGTTGGCCATGATGCCTTTGTTGTTGACCTGGCCATTGATGGTGTCGCGGACCGATTGCAGCGTGGCATTCGGGCCGATCTCGACCGTGTAGTCCTGGTCGCCCTGCGAAATGGTCAATACACCTTCGCTGATCGCGTCGGCACTGGAACCAAAACGCTGGCTGGCAACTTTCGACGCCGTTGCCAGCTCGGTCACCTTGACGCTGTACATGCCGCCGACAGCGCCGTTACCGGCGGTTGCCTTGACGGTCTTTTCATCCGCGCTGGTCGCGTTGTAGGCAAGGAACTGTGGCGAAGTGGTGCTGCTCAGCTTTTCAAGGGCGGTCTTGTAGGCAGCCAATGCGCTTTTCAGACTGCCGATCGCCGAGATCGTCGCCGTGTTGGACTTGGTTTGCCGATCGATCTGGCTCTGTTTAGGCGTTTTTTCGGCGTCAACCAAGGCCTTTACAATCGCACTGGTATCCAGGCCACTACCCAGACCCAGGGCCGGCAGAATTGGACTTGCCATGTTTCTCTCCTTTTTTGGTTCACGCCAAACGCTTGACCATTACCGCACGAGCCGCAAACCCTTCAATTTTCGTACCGCCTTCAGACCTTTTCGTCGAATAGAAGGCTGTTTACGTCATGCAGGCTTTTCGCCAATTCCAGCGCCGTTTGCGATGGAATCTGCCGAATGACCTCACCGCTGTCGCGAGCAACTACCTTTACGACGACGGTTCCGGTGGAATCATCCACCGAGAATTCCAGGTTGCGTTGCAACGACTGGACAAAATCCTGGATTTCCTTGACCGCTGATTGCAACTCAGTGGCATCGGATTCTTTTTCTGTCGCTACGGCTGACAGGGACGGCTTGTTGTAGACCTTGTCGGACGCACCTTGTTCAGCAGTCTTGTCGTGCTGAGCCGCGGTCGTCGAGGCCGGATAAGACGCATTCAATCTGACGCTTATGTCCATCGCCCATCACCTCCAAAGTAAAAGGCGAGGAAATGCTCACGCACCCCCTCGCCGAACTTCATCGCGCTATTACTGAAGCAGTTTCAGTACGGCGGATGGCAGTTGGTTGGCCTGGGCCAGAACTGCGGTGGACGCTTGCTGCAGAGTTTGCTGCTTGGTCAGCTGAGCAGTTTCTGCTGCGAAGTCGGTGTCCTGAACGCGGCCTTGAGCGGCGGTGGCGTTCTCAGCCATGCTTTGCAGGTTGTTGATGGTGCTCTGGAAACGGTTCTGAACAGCACCGAGCTCCGATTTCTTGTCGTCGATCTTCTGCAGAGCAGCGTCGATGGCGGTGATAGCAGCGTCAACCGAGGTGTGTACAGCGGAGTCGGAAGTACCCGAGATCGCCAGAGTACCGGTACCGACCGCCAGGGTCGAAGCGGCGAAGCTGGTGCTCATTACAACGCTGATGACCTGGTCAGTACCGGTCATTGCGCCGACCTGGAACTGCATGGTGCCAGCACTGGCGTCCAGCAGGTGTTTGCTGGTGCCGTAGGTGGTGGACGAAGCGATACGAGTGATCTCGTCGGACTTGGCCGCGAACTCTTTGTTCAGAGCAGCGCGTTCAGTGGTGCCGTTGGAGTCGTTACGCGATTGCAGAGCCAGTTCACGCATACGCTGCAGGATGTTGGTCATTTCAGACAGAGCGCCTTCAGCGGTCTGAGTGATCGAAACACCGTCGTTGGCGTTTTTGATGGCTACGGCCGAACCGGTAACCATGGTTTGCAGCTTGTTGGCGATCTGCTGACCAGCGGCGTCGTCTTTAGCGCTGTTGATGCGCAGGCCGGACGACAGACGAGTCATGGAGGTGCTCAGGCTGTCGGAAGCGCGGTTCAGGTTCTTCTGGACGGCCAGGGAGGTAGTGTTGGTGTTTACGGTTAATGCCATGACGAATTCCTCGTTGGATGGATACTGCGGCTTCCGGCCCTGGCATCCGCCGGGTGTGGCCTAGAGAACCTTCGTAATGTTTATCGTCGGGTTTTCAGGTTGCTTGAGGGTTTTTTCAAAAAAAAGTGCCATCACCCAGCCACCCCTTGCAAATCAGGCACTTGCCGGAAGCCACCAGCGCCGCGAGCGGCGAACGCACTGTGATGGCCATCACACTTTCAGGCGGAAGCTGTCCGCTCGATCAATTCCAGCAACTCGTATTCCAGGTTATCGGCTACGCAAAGCCAGTCCTGGCGCTGCTGCGCGGCAAGGATCTGCGCCAGCAGCGTCGCGGATTGCGCCTGCAGCGCCTGGGGCGCGCGCTCGAACAGCGGCATCACCGCCTCGAACAGGCTGACCATTTCCACTGCCGCCTCCACGTCCCGTCCCAGACGGAACAGCCCCGCGCACTGATGTGCGGCTTGCTGACAGGCGGTCATGGGCAGAACTCCTGGTCAAAGCGCGCGCCGGCGATCAAGGCCCCGGCACGACTGGTATTGAAGAACGCCACCTCAGGGTGACGGGCAATGAAGCGCTCCAGCTCGATCAGGTAGCCACGGAAATTCAGTTGTGTGCGCACCCGCTGGCCATGCCCATCCAGCACCCAGTGGCGCGCTACGGCCAGTTGCGGGCCAAGATCGCCGTCATTCCAGCCGGTGTGGGTGCGGTTCATCGGGAAAGCGAAGTCGGCGCCGAACAGGGTGATGCGGCTCACGCCCATCTTCACCGCCAGGTCCACCGCCGGATGAATGACGCTGCCGCCTACGAACAGGTGCCCGCGGGGGATGTCGTCGCGCACCCGGTCGTACAGGGCGCTATCGGAATAGGCGGCATAGCGCGGCCCCTGCCACGCCGCCAGCGTGTCGACGTCGAGCATCGGCATGTACACCAGCGCGGTTCGCGCCGAGGCCTCAGGCGGCAGGTGATGCAGGCGGATCTTGTGATCGACGCTGACCACTATGTCCGGCTCGATGCCGGCCGCAAGCAAGGGCTTGTAGGCCGTGTCGACGCAAATGAACAGCGGCCGCCCCGGCTGCTCGCGAAGATGCCGCAGCGCCGGCAGATGGCCCTGCAGGGTCGGCCCGGTGGCGATCACCAGGACGCCCTCCCCCGCTCGGCTACCGAACAGCTCGGCCACGTCGCGGTCGGCCCGCAGCAGCGGCAGGCTCTGATCGAGCAACGCCACCAGCGCCGGGTCGGCGACATCGAAATTGCGGTTGTTGTAGGTCAGGTGAACTTCGCCGATCAGGCGGTCACGGACCTTGGCATTGAAATCGTCGGCCAGCACCAACTCGGCCGGCAGGGCGAAGAATGGCAAGGCGATTTCCGCGGCATCGCCGGCATACGCCAGTTCGACACGCGGATCGGCGAGCCACGCGCACTGGTCGAGCAGCTGCAGGACCAGCTTGAACACGGCGCCATTGAGAATATGAACGTGCAGATGGCGTAGCGAAGGACGCCGCAGCAGCTCGGCCTGGAGATCACCGAGACCGGTACCGTAGAGATGCAACACGGGGCTGTCGTCGGGCAGGCTGGCAGCCTGGAAACGCGCCTCGGCGAGACGGTCATGGCGACTGGTGAGCTGAACACCGTCAACCGTCAGGGTCGAGCCCAGCCCTTCAGTCAGTACCGCGTCGACCTTGTCGCTGTCTTCACGTATCAGGCGATCGAACAGCGACGGCCAGCGGGCCTGGATAATGTCGGCGTTGCGCTGGAAAAATTCGCTCATTGGTTGAGCATCCCTTGCCTGCGAAACGCCTGAGATTACCCCAGCAAGCGGCTTTAAGCAGCCACCGCGATCAAGGCCGGTGGAGAATCGCCGAGCCCCACGACAGGCCAACACCGAAGCCGCTCAGGGCCACTCGCTGCCAGGTGGTATCCAGGGCGTGCTTTTCCAGCAGCAGCGGGATGCTCGACGACACGGTATTGCCGGTCTCGACCATGTCCTTGACGAACTTCTCCGGCTTGTCTTCGAAGCGGCGGGCGACCGCATCGACGATAGCCGCGCTGCCCTGGTGGATACAGAACGCGTCGATATCGTCGGCGCTGAGGCCGGAGCGCTCAAGCAACTCGTGCAGGTGCGCCGGCACCTTGAGCAGGGCGAAGTTGAACACCTGGCGGCCGTTCATGAAGAACACGCCATCGCTGACCTTCAGGTGCGGCGCACCGGAACCGTCGGTGCCGAAGGCGGACTTGCCCAGCGCCCAGACCGGGTCTTCACCCATCCAGGTGGCAGTGGCGGCGTCGCCGAACAGCATGGTGGTGTTGCGGTCTTCCGGATCGACGATCTTGGAGTACGGATCGGCGGTCACCAGCAGGCCGTTCTTCAGGCCGGTGGCTTCCATGAAACCCTTGAGCGCGTAGATGCCGTAGACGTAGCCGGAGCAGCCGAGGGAAATGTCGAACGCCGCGACATGGGTCGGCAGGCCAAGCTTGTCCTGGACGATTGCCGCGGTGTGAGGAAGACCTTCGGCGTCACCGTTCTGGGTGACGACGATCAGCGCATCGATGGAATCGCGCGACAGCTCGGGGTTCGCGGCGAACAGTGCGTTGACCGCTTCGACGCACAGGTCGGAGGTCTCTTGTTCGTCGGATTTGCGCGGCAGGAAGGCCGAGCCGATCTTGCCAAGGATGAAATCCTCATCCTTACCGAATTTGGCGCCTTGTGCGTAGTTGTCCAGGCCCGCAGCCGGAACGTAGCTCGCAATGCTTTTTATGCCAATCATCATGGCTTCCCAATAAATAACCGCTAGATATCACCGCTCGCACGATTCGAGGGGCGCCAGAAAACAGGGATTCCCGCTGCCCGATCACTTGGACAGCGGTGGAAATGGTGGTGACACGGCCCGCCACTCCCATTAACGATAGAGACACAGATGCCCGGTCTGACTGATAGGTCACGGATTTTCACAGACAATGGCATATTTTCCTAGGGCGTGCCGCCCCAGGCTGCGTGGCAGACGGGCGGCAGCCCTACTCCACCAGCGACCAGTCCAGCGCGGTTCCACGGGCAAGTGGCTGCCGGGCCTTGCGCCCGAGCAGGGATTCCAGGTGCTTGGGCGCAAGGCCGAGCCCCGGACGAATGGCGCGCACATTGCTCTGATCGAAGACCTCGCCAGCCGCCATGTCACGCACCACGTACAACGAACGCCGGAAGCGCCGCGAGGCCTCTTCGGCCTGGCTCGCGCCGTAACGCACCTGACCCAGCGACTGCCAGGCCCGCTCGGTCTCCTGCACCAGGCAGGCCAGTTCCGCCGGCTCCAGCGAGAATGCCGCATCCACCCCGCCCTCGGCGCGGCTGAGGGTGAAGTGCTTTTCCACCACGCTGGCGCCCAGCGCGACCGCCGCCACCGCCGCGCCCACACCCAGGGTGTGATCGGACAGCCCGACTTCGCAGCCGAACAGTTCGCGCAGGTGCGGAATGGTCCGCACGTTGCTGTTCTCCGGGTTTGCCGGGTAGGTGCTGGTGCACTTGAGCAACACCAGATCACGACAGCCGGCCTGGCGCGCCGTGCGCACGGTTTCGTCCAGCTCGGCCAGGCTGGCCATGCCGGTGGAAATGATCATCGGCTTGCCGGTAGCGGCCACCTTGCGGATCAGCGGCAGGTCGGTGTTTTCGAAACTGGCGATCTTGTACGCCGGCACGTCAAGGCTTTCGAGAAAGTCCACGGCGCTTTCGTCGAACGGTGTGGAGAACGCCAGCATGCCCAGCTCACGGGCGCGCCGGAAAATCGGCGCGTGCCACTCCCACGGGGTGTACGCCTGCTGGTACAGCGAATACAGCGAGGAGCCGGCCCAAAGGCTGCTCTTGTCTTCGATGAAGAACTCGCCATGGCTCAGGTCCAGGGTCATGGTGTCGGCGGTGTAGGTCTGCAGCTTCAGGGCATGGGCGCCGGCTTTGGCAGCGGCCTCGACGATCTGCAAGGCGCGCTCCAGCGACTGGTTGTGATTGCCGCTCATCTCGGCGATCACCAGGGGCGCGGCATCGACGCCGACACGACGCTGACCGATGTCAAAACTGCTCATGCTGAGAATCCTTCAATACCTGTTCGAAATGGCCCGCGGCCTGTGTATAACCCGCCGCCTGGAACAGCGCCAGCGCCACCCGCTGCGCACCCAGGCCATCCACCAGTTCCATGCCGCGCGCGGCAAAATGTTGACGCTGCGGCAGATTGCCCAGCAACCCGGCAATTGCCTGATGCAGCGCTGCCACCGCGACCTGTTCTGCCGGCCCCAGGTACAGGTGCAGACCCGCCTGCGCCAGCGCCTCGGCGTTGGCGTACTGGTTTGGCGCGACGCCGATACACAGGCTCGGCAGGCCGATGGCCGCACGCTCCCAGGTGGTCCCGCCGCCAGCACCGATGAACAAGGTGGCTGCGGCCATGCGCTCGGGCAGGTCGTTGACGAAATTCAGCAACGTCCAGCCAGGATGACGGGCGACCAGTGATTGCAATGCCGCGAGATCCGGACTGGAGTGCCCGGCAATGCACTGCACCTCGACGCCTTCGAGCCCGTCCAGCGCCTGCAAGGTGCGCAAGGTCATGCCGGCCTGGTCGAAGCCACCAAAGCTCACCAGCACCCGGCTCGGACCTGCTTGCGCGGCCGGACGAAGCTCGCGGAACGCCGGGCGCAGCAACGCATGCCGCGGCCCCGCCAGTATCTGGCAGGCCGCTGGCACCCACCCGTGGTAAAGCGCCGCGCTGGCAGTGAAATTCTGGTCCAGCAGCAAGTCGCAGTCGTGCGGCCGGTCGGCCAGGTCGTCGATGGCCATGACCCGCCGCCCCCAGCAACGCGCCGCGGACTCCCAGCGGGCATCGAATTGGTAATGATCGACAAGAATCCAGTCGAAACACGCCTCGGTCGGCAGCAGCGCCTGCAACGCCGGAATCTCGTCCGGCGTATCGGCGGGCAGGCTGAACACCTCATGCCCGGCCGCGGCGATCCTCTGCATCTGATGCCCCGGCAAGGCGCGGCAGGCGAAGCTGATCTGTGCGCCCCCGGACGCCAGCACCTGCGCCAGCGTCAGGCATCGAGCAACATGGCCGATACCCAGGTGGCTGCCAGCATCGGCGCGAAACAGTACCTTCAAC
Organism: Pseudomonas sp. 5P_5.1_Bac1; assembly: GCF_025466015.1. Classification (NCBI taxonomy): domain Bacteria; kingdom Pseudomonadati; phylum Pseudomonadota; class Gammaproteobacteria; order Pseudomonadales; family Pseudomonadaceae; genus Pseudomonas; species Pseudomonas sp. 5P_5.1_Bac1. Next base: position 21,693 of record NZ_JANLNX010000098.1, read on the forward strand.
CCTGCAGTTCCCCCGCCGCCAACAACGCGGCGTACAGGTACTCGACACGTCGCCAGTCGTCTTCGGTATCGATGTCCTGGACCAGATGTCGCGGCAAGATCACCGGCAGGCTCTGCTCGGAAAACGGCCCGTTTCCACGCAGCCAGGCGTCGGTTCTTCCCCAGTAGAACTGGCCGGCATCCTGATAGGCGTGGGGCAAGTCCTGGGAACGGGTGTCACGGTACTGCGGATAAAGGGGCGTCAACGCGCCCTCTTCGGTCAAGGTCAACGCCCGCTGAACCGGAAAACCTGCACTGCACACGGAAAATGCGAAGGAGCCCTCGGGCTGATCCAGCAGCGCCTCGTACCCGGCTCGCAGGTAACGCTGCTGCAACAAGGGTGCGGTGGCGTAGATACAGCACGCCAGATCCACTTTTTGCCCTTGCTCAGCCAGTGTCTGCACGGCATGGACGATGACCGACGCGGTAGTGGCATGATCATCCGCCAGCGCTTTGGGGCGGGTGAACGGCACCTCGGCGCCGTAGCTCAGCGCGATATCAGCGATGCGTGGATCGTCGGTGCTGACCACCACACGCTCGAACAGACCACTGCCCAGAGCCGCCCGGATCGAGCAAGCGATGATGGGCTCGCCCCTGAACAGCTTGAGGTTCTTGTACGGAATTCGCTTGCTGTCACCACGGGCGGGAATGATCGCTATCGCAACGTCACTCATGCCCGGTCCGCCTCTGCGACCAGCAATGCGCGCAGGGTGTCTACCACACGGTCCTGCTGCGCTTCGCTCAATTGCGGGAAGAGCGGCAAGGTAATGGCCTGGCGGTAATAGCGTTCCGCTTCAGGGAAATCACCGGGCGCAAAGCCCAGGGCCTGGTAATAGGGCTGCAGGTGAATCGGAATGTAATGCAGGTTGACCTGGATACCGGCCGCACGCATGCCATCGAACACGGCGCGATGGCTCCCTTCCAGGCGGCCCTGCAACCGCACCACATACAGGTGCCAGGCCGACTCGGCCTTCGCCTGGGCCACCGGCAACTGCAGCGGCAAATCGGCAAGCAGTCGTTGATAACGGGCAGCCAGAAAACGCCGGCGCTCCAGGAATTCATCCAGCCGGCGCAATTGCGACAGCCCAAGGGCGGCCTGCACATCGCACATCCGGTAATTGAAACCCAGGTCGACCTGCTGGTAGTACCAGTTGCCGTGCGCGGGCTCGGTCATCTCCTCAGGGTTGCGAGTAATGCCATGGCTACGCAAGGAGCGTAGTTGCCGCGCCAGCGCCGGGTCGTTGCACAAGACCATGCCACCTTCACCGCTGGTGATGATCTTGACCGGATGGAAACTGAAAACCGTCATGTCGGCATAACGACCGCTTCCCACGGGTTCACCGGCATAGCTGGCACCGAAGGCATGCGCGGCGTCCTCGATCACACGGAAACCGTATTTGCGGGCCAACCGGGCAATTTCAGCCATGTCGCAGCTCTGCCCGGAAAAGGCGACCGCCACCAGCACCTTGGGCAATCGATCCGCAGCCTCGGCCTGTTCCAGCTTGGTCGCCAGTGCGCGGACATCGATATTCCAGGTCAGCACGTCGATGTCGACGAAATCCACCTCGGCACCGCAATACCGTGCGCAATTGGCCGAAGCGACGAAACTGTTCGGGCTGGTCCACAGCCAGTCACCCGCGGCAAGCCCCGCCGCCAGGCAGGCCAGATGCAGCCCGGCAGTGGCATTGCTCACCGCTACCGCGAAGGTTGCCTGACAACGCTCGGCGACTGCCTGTTCGAAGCGCTCGAGCACCGGCCCCTGGGTCAGCCAGTCGGAACGCAAGACCTCGACGACCGCGTCGATGTCTGCCTGATCAACATTCTGCCGCCCGTAGGGAATCACCTCTGTACCCGCAAGCGCCGGCAGCCCACCCGGATTGGCGACGGCGGCGGCTTTCGGGTTTTTCCCGGTCCGCCCTTTGAGCCGGTCGTGGCGGTCCGCGCCGAGGCCCACATCAACCTCGGCAGCACCGGGCGTCGTCTCGTGGGCAAGGCGCTCGGTGAACTCCAGGGACATTCGGGTGTTGACCAAAGGAATCATTGCGTTCTCGGAACAGAGGTTCGGATTGTCATGAAGCACGGGGGAGATCAGGCTCTCCGTCAGTTCGGCGGGCACAGTGATGAGCGTGCGATTGAAAGCACCAGCACTGCTGGAACTGAGGGGTGACTTGTCGTCGAACATGCCTGGATCCTTGCTGGGTCGTCGCCGGCATGCGCTGGCGACGACCTGGACTTGCTGTGGTCAGGGACCGGGATCAACGTTTTTCTGACCCCTGCCCTGTTTATGCAAGCCCGAAGCAAGATACAGGCCATTCGCTGGCCGCGAGGCGGGCTCAGCCGACCAGGCTTTTCCAGTCGAAGGCGGCGCTGGCCGGCTTCAGGCTGCGGCCATGGGCAGCGCTCTGCCACAGGCCGGCCCACTTCTGTCGCAACGCGGCAAGCGCGGCGGCATCGTCCGGCAAGTGGCCCGGATGGAGCACCTGGACCTGCGGCGTCCACACGGTCAGCAGTCCGGCGTCGGCGACTTTCAGGCACAGGTCGACATCGGCATAGCTGTCGGCGAACTCACCTTCGTCCAGCCCGCCCAGCGCCCGGAAGACCTCGGTACGCACCATCAGGCACGCAGCCGACACCGCCGGGTAGTTCTGCTCGACACCCGCCTGGCCGAGGTAACCGGTTTCATCCTTGGCCAGCCCGACATGGGCCGCCACGACCTGACCTCCTTCGGCGAGCAACAGGCCGCCCTGGGTGACCTTGCCCTGGGCATCCACCAGCTTGGCGCCGACCACACCGACCTCCTGGCGCTGGGCCTGGTTGAGCAGTGCTTCCAGCCAGTTGGCATTGACCACCTCGGCATCGGCCGACAGCAGCACCAGGTACTCACCGCTGGCTTCGGCGCTGGCGGCATTGACCAGCGCCGCGGCGCTGAGACGCTGCGGGCTTTGCAGCACGCGCACGCGACCGCCGGCCTGCTGCAATTGCTCCAGCCATTGCAGGTGCTGCGGCGACTGGCTGGCGTTGTCGGCGATCAGCACTTCGTAGCGCAGGTAGCGGGTGCGTTGCAGCACGCTGTCCAGGCAACGTTGCAGCGCCGCCTGGTTGTCTTCGCTGTGCAGGATGATCGACACCTGCGGCCGCTCCATATGGCGGTAGTCGATGCGCAAGGCGCCCGGGAAGGCCGAGCTGACCTGGGCCTTGTAGCCGCGGGTGGCGAGGTGCCGGGCCAGTGTCTGGCGCGCGTGCTCATTGTGCTTGAGCTGCGGAGCGTTGCTGACCAGCACCGGTTCGTCCAGGTGCGCCAGACCGTTCAGGCCACCCTGTTCGATCAGGCGCAGCAACAGGTCGTATTCCAGCGCGTCGCTGTACTCGCGGGCAAAGCCACCGGCCTCGACCAGCACTTCGCGGCGCACCAGCCAGTGCCGCGCCATCATCAGCGGCAGGCTTTGCAGCAAGTCGAGGTTGATGCCCGGGCGAAGCATTTCGCGCCACGCACCACCGACCAACTGCTGGATTTCATCCACCGCCACGGCGCGGCACTCCGGCGCGTCGAGCAGTTCCAGGCCCGCCCGCAGCAGACCGGTGGAGGTGAACTCGTCACCGGCCTCGGCCAGCATCAGCCACTCGCAAGAAGTCTGCAGGGCGATCTGGTTGATCTTGTCGACGTAGTCGTCCTGGCTGACCCGGACGAAGTGCACGGTGTTGTGCAGCGACGTCACCGCCGGCAGCGCCGCGGTGGTGAACACCACCACGCGGAACGACCGGCTCAGGCCGCTGAGCAGGCTGTCGAAGGTTGCCTGCAACTTGCTCTCGTCGTGGTTCAGGTCCAGCAGCAGGATGCCGAACTGCGGCCCGCCCTGATGCTGCGCCAAATGGGCGGTGATCGCCTCCTGGCTGGCGTCGTCGGGGCGCCGCGCCTCCAGCCAGTCGAGCATCTGCCCGGACGGCTGGGCGCTGAGCAGCGCGCGACCGGCGTCGCTGGTGACCGACTCAAGACGCCGGGCCCAGGCGGACAGGCGCTGCACCTCGTCGGCCTCGCCGTTGTCCTGCAGCAGTTCGATCAGGCGCTTGACCACCTTGAGGTTGTAGGCACCGCACTCCAGCGCTTTGCGCGCACGGTCGATGACCACATCGATGTGCTCGCCGGCGTTCACCCGCAACAGGCGCTCCTGCGTCAGCCAGATCGGCTCCAGCTCTTCAAGCTGCAAGCGGCCGGCCGGCATGGCGTGGAGAAGGAATTCGATTTCGCTCAGGTGATCGAAGAACGGCTTGTTGTAGAACGGCAGGTCGACGTACTGGGTCGGCAGGAAGTGCCGCTTCGATGGCTCACCCATGCCCGTCAGGATCGACGACAAGATCGGCTCGATGATCAGCGAGCGACCGGCCGCCAGCCCTTCGTACATATGCGCGAAAGTCTGCAGGGCGAAGGCGCGAATATCCTCGCGCTCACCCTTGAGCGGCGTATCCAGCCCAGCCAGGACATCGGCGAATTCCTCGCGACTGGCCACCGAAGCCGGGTCCGGCAAGGCCAGGGCGTAGGTCACCTCGGTGTTGTGCTCCGAGGTGCCGTAGTTGGCCTCGCGCACCGCGTAGGGAATCGGCAGCATCCGCGCCTTGGCGCTGGCCAGCAGGAAGTACGTGTGGCTGACTTCCAGCCATTCGAAGCGCAACGCGTCGGGAATCTGCGCGGCCCAATCCTGCAGCAGCGCGGTGCGGGTCACGGCGTAGAACGGCGGGATAAAGGCGTACAGGTAATCGAGCACCCGCTGGCGCGGGTCTTCGCTGTCGAAGTCTTCGCGGGCGATCTTCTTGTCGCGGCGGTAGTAGTTGGTGTGCCCCGACTCGGCCAGGTACATCATGCTGTAGCCCTGGCACATGCCGTAGTCAGGATGGGCTTCGAGGAAGTCCAGGGACTCGGCGATGGCTTCCGGCAGAATGAAATCGTCGTCGGCCACCAGCGCCACGTAGCGCGTTTTAACCAGGCTCAGGCCATGCTTGATCTTGGCCTGGAAGCCGCGGTAGTTGAACTGCGGCAGGTGCTGGTAATCAACTCGCGGGAAGCGGCTGGCGATGTCCGCGACAGGCTCGGGGGACGAGTCCAGCACCAGCAGGGTGCCGGGGAAATCCTTGTAGTACTGCAAGGCACGGCGCAGGAAGGCCGGGCGTTTGTGGGTCAGCAGAACGAGGGTGAAGTGCTCGCGCAGGGCGGTGCTTTGCATATCTGTACCTACAGGGATTCTGTGGTGATCTTTTGGGCCGAACCGCAGCGATTGGCCGAGAGTTCAGTAAAAATCAGCGAACCCGGCGCAGATACCCGTCCGGCGCCACGCTCAGCAGCAGTTTGTCCTGCATCTGCTGGTCGATTTCGAAGTCGGTGTTTTCCTTCAGGTACTCCCAGACCGCAGTCTTCGGGTTGTCACCCGGGCCCCACGGACGGTCCGGGAAGAATTCCGCCGGCATGTCCTCGACCACGGTGTCCATCACCACGCAGTAGCTGTCCACCGCCACCAGCGGCGCATAGGCACGCAGTTCGGCGAGAACGTGGTCGTGGGTGTGGTTGGAGTCCAGTACCAGGATGACTTTCTTGCCTTCGGCGATCGCGCGCACCTGGGCGATGGTCGCCTCATCGATGCTCGAACCTTCGATCATGGAAATGCGCTTGCTCATCGGGTGCGACTCGATGGCCTCGCGGTTGTGCGGGCGAATGTCGCGGTCGATGCCCAGCACTTCGCCGTGGCCCTGCAGTTCCAGCAGCGAGGCGTAGTAAATGATCGAGCCGCCGTGGGCGATGCCGCACTCGACGATCAGGTCCGGCTTGACCCGCCAGATGATCTCCTGCATCGCCAGCATGTCCTGCGGCAACTGGATGATCGGGCGGCCCATCCACGAGAAGTGGTAGCTGTACTTGTGCTTTGCCGACTCGTTGAAGAAGTCGCGGGCCAGGCCCTTGAGGTTTTCATCCTGGCCCTGGGCGGCGATTTCGGCCTGGCACTCGGCTTCGAAGGCTTTGTTAACGTCGGTCATGGTGCTGTCTCTTCGGATAGTCATTGAAATGCGGCGCTGTCGACGGCGTGATAGACAAAACGGCCATCGGTCATGCGGCGGATTTCCTCGAGGTAGTTGGAATTCATCACGAACAGGTGGGCGCCGTCGGGCAAGGCGGCCATGGCCTCTTGCGGCGAGGACACCCGCGCGCCGCTGAGCGGCAGGTAGCGGCCCTGCTTGGCCGGGTTGATATCGACCACTTGATCGACCGCAACCCCGGCACGCTGAAGGAACAGCGAATAAATAACGCCCTTGGACGATGCGCCCCAGATCGCCGAGCCGCGCTCGCCGTCACGGCGCACGATGTCCACCGCGCGGGCCAGGCTGGCGCTGAAATCGTCCGGCAGGCGCAGCGGCTCGACGCTGCTGGCGTCCAGCTCACGCAAGCTGGCGAGGTCGGCGACGATGTACAGGTACTGCCCGCCGAACAGCCGCCCGGCTTCCAGCACACGGCCGAAGGCACGCTGCAGGTCGGCGAGACGGAAGTAATTGACGTGCTCGTAGAACAGGTCGAACCAGGCCTTGTGCTCGATGATCCAGTCCAGGCAGGGCACTTCGATGTAGATCAGGCCGCTGCCACCGTTGGCCTTGGCGATCTCGCCGAGGAAGCTCATCGGATCCTCGATGTGCTCCAGCACATGGCGCAGCACGATGGCTTCGGCGCGCAGGTCCAGTTCGGCGGTGAACGGCGCCTTGATCACGTCCGGGTTGGCGCCTTCGTAGGCCGGGTCGATGCCGGTCACGGCGTAGCCGCGCTCGCGCAGCAATTCGAGGAACCAGCCCTTGCCGCAGCCCACTTCGATCAGGCTGCGCCCGCTGAAGTGACGGGCGACCACCGCCTCGACGTCGTCGAGATGGCGCTGGAACTGCCCGGAATGGGCCTGTTCGTTCTGGTAGTCGCTGTCGTAGCTGAGCTTGTCGGCATCGAAGGCGTCATTGAAGACCAGGCCGGTGCGGCTGTCCTGCACCAGACGCATGTCGGCGCCGGCACTGGCGCGGGCGCTGGCGGCATCGGCGAAGGTGCGGTTCTGCAACACCGGCAGGTCGGTGGCGCGGTACAACTCATGCTTCATGTTCTGCTCCCAACAGGTCGCGCAGGCGTCGGGCATCACCCCAGAACGCCATCGGCTCGTGCGCCGGATAAGGGTAGTGACCGAGGTTCAGGGCGATGCGCGACCCGCGTGCGGCGCAGTGGCGTTCCACCAGGTTGCGCACGGAGACGGGCTGGCCGCGGCAGACATTGACCACACCGCTGAAATCGCGCTGTTGCAACAGCGCCGCCAGATGGGCCGCAGCGGTTTCTATGGGCAGGAAATCCCGCAACTGCTCGCCACCGGACATGTCGAAACGCTCGGCGCCGCTGTCGATGGCGCGGTCGAGCGCGGCCAGCAGGCTGTTGGGGTTCTGCCCCGGCCCGTACAGGTAAAACAGCCGCGCCCACTGCAAGGTGAACGGCACCTGCTGGCGCAAGGTGTCCAGGAACAAGCGCAAGCTGTGCTTGGCCAGGCCGTAGGCATTGGCAGGCCGGCATTCCACGGTTTCGTCCAGCGGCCCGCTTTGCAGGCCGTATTCGAAGCAGGTGCCGGTGACCTGCACCTGCCCTACCCCGCTCTCAACCGCACGCTTGATAAAGGCGTAGTCGGCCATCAGGTTGTGTTCGAGGTGGAACAGCCCCTGGTAGTTGGGCAACCCCGGCCAGGCCAGGTGGACCAGCGCGTCGACACCCTCGCACAGCGCGGCGACGTCCAGCAGCGGATCATGGATATCGGCGGCGACGAATTCGACCTGGTCGAACCACGCCAGGCGCTTCGCCGGCCCCACCTGTCGCGCCACCGCCCGCACCTGGAAACCCCGCGCCAGCAGCGCCGCAACCAGGTGCTGGCCAACGAAGCCGCTGGCACCGGTCACCAGTACCGTCGGCGCACTCACAGGACCGTCAACTCCGGCACGGCAATCACGAAGCGGCCGCCCCACTCGCGCACCAGCGCTTGTTGCTCGCTGACTTCGCTGAGCAGGTTCCACGGCAGCACCAGCACGTAGTCAGGTTGCTCGATGGCCAGGCGCTCCGGTGCGACCACCGGAATGCGGCTGCCCGGCAGGAATTTGCCCTGCTTGTGCGGGTTGGCATCGGCCACCCAGGCCAGCAGATCAGCACGCACGCCGGCGTAGTTGAGCAGCGTGTTGCCCTTGGCCGCAGCGCCGTAACCGACCACCCGCTTGCCCTCGGCGCGGGCCTGCAGCAGGAAGCGCAGCAACTGGTGCTTGATGCGTTCGGCGGCCGGGGCGAGGGTCGCGTAGAAGTCCGAGGTGGTCACGCCGACCTTGTCTTCGATTTCCAGCAAGCGCTGCACCGCTGGCAGAGTCGCCTGGGGTCCACCGGCACGCTGGACGAAGACCCGCAGCGAGCCGCCATGGGTCGGCAATTCCTGCACGTCGAAGATCGCCAGGCCGTTGCGTGCGCAAAGCGTCTGCACGGCGGTCAGCGACAGGTAGGAATAGTGCTCGTGATAGAGCGTGTCGAACTGGTGCTCGGCCATCAGGCTGAGCAGGTGCGGGAATTCGAAGGTGGCGACGCCGGCCGGCTTGAGCAAGGTGGCGAAGCCGCGCAGGAAGTCGTTGATGTCCGGGACATGCGCCAGCACGTTGTTGGCCGCCATCAGGTCGGCTGCCCAACCCTCCTCCAGCAGTTGCCGGGCGCTCTGCTCGCCGAAGAACAGCTCGCGGATTTCCAGACCCTTTTCCCGCGCCGCCTGGGCGGTGCTGCGGGTCGGCTCGACGCCGAGGCAGGCAATCCCGCGAGCGGCGACGTATTGCAACAGGTAGCCGTCGTTGGCGGCGATTTCCACCACCCGGCTGTCCGCGCCGAGGGCGAAGCGCGCGGCCATGTCCTCGACGTACTGCCGGGCATGGGCCAGCCACGAACTGGAGTAGGAACTGAAGTACGCGTAGTCGGCATCGAACAGGGTGTCGGCGCGGGTGTAGTCCTCGGTCTGCACCAGCCAGCACTGCTGGCACACGCCGACTTTCAGCGGCACCCAGGCCTCGGCCTGCGCCAGTTGCTCGGCGCGCAGGTAGGCGTTGGACGGCGGCGCGGTGCCCAGGTCGATCAACGGCAGGCTCAGCGCTGTGCCACAGCCACGGCAGTTCATGCATGCACTCCGGTGAAATGGTGATCCAGCCAGGGATGGGCGGCATCCCGGGCCGACAGATTCTTGACAGGTAGCGGCCAGTCGATCGCCAGCCGCGGGTCATGCACCGACAGCCCGCCTTCGCGGCCCGGCGCGTAGTCGGCGCTGTGCAGGTAGAGCAACTCGGCTTCCTCACTGAGCACCTGGAAGCCGTGGGCGAAACCGGCCGGGATCAGCAGGCTGCGGCCGTCGCCGGCGCTCAGGTATTCGGCATGCCACTGCAGGAAGGTCGGCGAGCCGCTGCGCAGGTCCACCGCCACGTCCCACACCTCGCCGCGCAGGCAGGTAATGAGCTTGGCTTCCGGGGTGTCGCCCTGCTGGTAATGCAGGCCGCGCACGGAGCCGGCGCCGAGGGTCTGCGAATGGTTGATCTGGCGCACATGGAACGGCGCGCCCAATTCGCTCAGGCCGCCTTCGCAAAACAGCCGGGCGAACTGGCCACGGGCATCGCCGTGGCGCTTGTGCTGCACGCTGAACAGCCCCGCCAGTGGCAGGGATTGCAACAGCAGGTCGCTCACGACAGCTCCGCGTACAGGTTCAGTTGATCGAGGGTGACGGCCCTCAAGTCATCGCCGCGCTTCCACGCCAGGTGCCACTCCAGGGTGTGCTCCAGGCATTCGCGCAGCGACCAGCGGGTGCGCCAGCCGAGCAGTTGCCGGGCACGGCCACTGTCCAGGCGCAGGACACCGGCTTCGTGCAGCTCGCTCGGCTCGACCCGCATACCCGGCGCGTCCGGCCATTGCCGGGACAGGTGGGTGACGACATCGCCGACGCTGCACATATCGCCTTCGTTCGGGCCGAAGTTCCAGGCGCCGGAAAACTCCGGGCCGTTGCTGTACAGCCGGTGCGCCAGTAGCAGGTAGCCGGCCAGCGGCTCCAGGGCGTGCTGCCACGGACGGACCGCCTGTGGATAACGCAGGATCACCGGCTCGCCGGCGGACCACGCCTTGAGCACATCGGGAATCAGCCGCTCGGCGGCGAAGTCGCCGCCACCCAGCACGTTACCGGCCCGCGCCGTGGCCAGGGCCAGGCCGTGCTCGGCGTGGCTTGCCGGCGGGAAGAAGGACGCGGTGTACGACTGCGCCAACAGTTCGCAACAGGCCTTGCTGCTGCTGTAGGGATCATGCCCGCCCAGCGCTTCGTTCTCGCGGTACGGCCACGGCCATTCCTGGTTGGCGTAGACCTTGTCGGTAGTGACCAGCACCACCGAGCGCACGCCGCCGATCTGGCGGATCGCTTCGAGCAGGTTGAGGGTGCCGATGACGTTGCTGGAATAGGTGCCCAGCGGATCGCGGTACGCCTCGCGCACCAGCGGTTGTGCGGCCAGGTGCAGGACGATTTCCGGCTTGGCCTCGGCCACCACTTCCAGCAGCGCGCCGAGGTCACGCAGGTCACCGCGGACATCCTTGATGTCGCGGCCGACGTTGGCCAGTTCGAACAGGCTCGGCTCGGTGGCGGGGTCGAGGGCGAAGCCGGTGACCTCCGCCCCCAGCTCACGCAGCCACAGCGCCAGCCAACTGCCCTTGAAGCCGGTGTGGCCAGTCAGCAGGACGCGCTTGCCTTCCCAGAATTCACGACTCACGCCCACTGTTTCCATGGTGCCTCCCCGCTCTGCCAGAGTTGTTCCAGGTGATTCTTGTCGCGCAGGGTGTCCATCGGATGCCAGAAGCCGTCGTGCTGGAACGCCTGCAACTGGTCTTCTGCGGCCAGTTGGATCAGCGGCTCGGATTCCCAGGAGGTCTGGTCGTCGGCGATATACGGCAGCACCTTCGGCGAAAGCACGAAGAAGCCGCCGTTGATCCAGCCGCCATCACCGCGTGGTTTTTCGATGAAGCCGCTGACCTTGTCGCCGTCACGCTCCAGCGCGCCGTAGCGTCCGGGCGGTTGCACCGCGGTGACGGTGGCGAGCTTGCCGTGCTCCAGATGGAAATCCACCAGCGCGCCGATGTTGATGTCTGATACGCCATCGCCGTAGGTGAAGCAGAACGCCTGTTCGCCTTCCAGGTAACGCGAGGCGCGGCGCAGACGGCCGCCGGTCATGGTTTCCTCGCCGGTATCGACCAGGGTGACGCGCCAGGGCTCGCTGTAGTTCTGATGGACGTCCATGCGGTTGTTGCACATGTCGAACGTGACGTCGGAGGTATGCAGGAAGTAGTTGGCGAAGAAGTCCTTGATCGCGTAGCCCTTGTAGCCGAGGCAGATCACGAAGTCGTGGATCCCGTGGGCCGAGTACTGCTTCATGATGTGCCAGAGAATTGGCTTCCCGCCGATCTCGATCATCGGCTTGGGTTTGAGGTGCGACTCTTCGCTGATGCGCGTGCCCAGTCCACCGGCCAGTATTACCGCCTTCATGTCATCCCCTCTCGTTCGTCACCGGCCCGCGCGCGGCGGGCCGTCCTTATAAATCCCGCATGGCGTGGCAGCGCGGGATTTATGGCGATATCAGAGGGGACTTGCAGGAAACGCGCCAGCTTGGATGGCTGACTTGGCGCGGCAAGGGTGGTGCGTTTGGGGCATGCCTGGGGATTTTTGGCGCTGCTGAGATTGAGCGCCGCCCGCGCGGCGCTCGATCGCAAGACCCCAACCGAGCCATCGGCGAACCTATGTCAGCCCTGACTGATCCGCCCCCTCAGCTCGGCATCCACCCGTCATACCAGACCTGAATATTCTCCGGCCGCAACACGTAGTTGCGCATTACCTCGTCATGCAACTGGTCGCCCATCCGGTAGCTGGCATCGGGGTCGGCCAGGTGCATGCGGATCGCCTCCAGCCATTCCTCGGTGGAGTTGCTCTTGACACGGGTGCACGGCAGATAACCACGATAGGCCGCCGTGTCGGTGACGATCACCGGGTAACCGCAGGCGCCGTACTCAAGCAGGCGCAGGTTGCTCTTGCAGTCGTTGAAGATGTGGAATTCCAGCGGCGCTAACGCCAGGTCGAGGTTGAGACTGGTCAGCTTGGCCGGATAGGCCGACAGGCCCACCGGTGGATGGAACTCATGGATGTACGGCCGCAGGTCCGGCGGGCACATGCCGAAGAATACCCACTCGACCTCGTTGGCCAGGGTCTTGACCACGTCGGCGATGACTTCCAGGTCGCCGGTGTGGCTGGTGCCGCCACCCCAGCCAACCCGCGGCTTTTTCGAGGTGCGGCGCTGGCCACGGCGACCGACCCACAGTTCTTCGGCGAGCAGGTTGGGCAGCACGCGAATGTCGTGGTGGGTGTCGCGCAGGGCATCGGCCAGCGGTTCGGTGGAAACCACCAGGCGGTCGCAGCGGGCGATGCCACGGCGCAGCGAGCCTTCGAGGTCGCGCGGGGTGTGTTTCAGGTGACCGTTCTTCTTCGGCACCTTGATCACGTAGTCATCCAGTTCGTAGATGACGAAGCCCTTGGAGTAGGTCTTCAGCCGCTCGATTTCCTTGATGAACCCTTCGGTGTAGCGCCCCTGGAGAATCACCACATCCGGCGAACTGCGCTCCAGCTCGACGCTGGTGGGAATCTCGAAATACTGCTGCTGGGTGACCCAGCCCGCCGCTTCCAGTTCGGTCAGCGGCTTGGTCACCCGGTAATGGCCGACCGCGGTCTTGTTCATCGGCAAGGCCAGCACGTGAGGCAGCGAGCGACCGAGGAACGGCAGCCAGCCTTCCTTGAGCCCGGGCTCCAGGCGGAAGGCCGAGCCCTTGAGGGTCAGGTTGATGTTGTAGGCCGGGTCGCGGGCGATGATCGGCATCCAGTCGCGCTGGAACGCCTCATGCTGTTCAGCCAGGACCACCTGACGCGCCGCTTCTTTCTGCGGATCCGGTGCCGGCCCCGGCGGGGTGTCCAGCACCAGCCGCGCACGCGGCGTCCAGACACTGAGGTAACCGGCCTGGCGCATGCGCAGGCTGAGGTCGACATCGCTGAACGCGGCGTTGAAGCGGGCATCGTTCAAGCCGCCCAGCTCCAGGAACAGGTGCTTGCGCAGCAGCACGCACTCGGCGCTGAGCACCGTGTAGTTCTGCGCCACTTGCAGGCGCTGCATGTAGCCGCCCGCCTGAACCATTTCACCCACGAACGGCGAATACACCGAGCCACGCAGGCCCAGTACGCCCCCCGCGTTGACCACCAGGCCCTCGGCGTTGCACAGCTCGGCGCCGACCATCCCCACTTCCGGCCGCTGGCCGTGGGCGAGCAACACGTCGAGCCAGTCGCCGTCGGTGACAACGGTGAACGGGTTGAGCATCAGCAAATAATCGCCACGGGCATGCTGCGCAGCCAGGTTCTGCTGCGCGGCGAACGAGGTTTCCTCGTCCAGCGACAACACCCGCAGGCGCTCGCCGCCCATCTGCGCCATGGCTGCCAGCCAGACGCGGGAGTCTTCGCGCTCGCTGGCGTTGTCCAGCACCAGCACTTCGTAGTGCGGGTACGTGGTCTTGCCCAGCACGCTTTCAAGGCAGCGCTCGAGCGCGGCCACCTGGTCGCGGAAGCTGATGATCAGGGTCACCAGTGGCTGCGCGGCGTGCAGGTAGCGAATCTGGTTGATCGCACCGCCCGCTTCGTTTTCCAGGCGGTAGTCCAGGCCCAGGCGCTGCAGGTGAGCCTGTAGCACGCGCGGGTTTTCCGCGACCACCGGCGCCGAGGACAGCCACGCGGCGTAGCCGAACGCGCACTCCACCAGCACTTCGGGAATGTGCTCGATGGTCTGCGGGCCGTGGTTTTCGACCAGACGCCACAGCAGGTCATGGGGCGCCAGTTCGCGATAGCCCGCGGCAAAGCCGCCGGCCGCGAGGAATTGCGTGCGGGAGAACGCCAGCACTCGCCCGGTGAAGGGATAGGCACGCTGCAGGTCGAGGTTGAAGTCAGGCTTGAACACCGGATCCTGCGACTCGCCCTCCAGCAGCCCGCCCTCGTCGCCATAGCAACAGGCGATCTGCGGCAAGCGCACCGCGCGCTCGGCCAGCAGCATCAGGCTGAATTCGCTCAGGCGGTCACCCGCGCGCAGCAGATAGAACCAATCGACGCCTTCCAGCTCGGGCAGCAGCTCATTGAGTTGCTGCCCCCAGTCCGCTTGCAGCGGGCGGCCGATCAGGGTGTCGTCGAGGCTGGACGCCACGCGAGCGCTGGACAGCACCAGCGTGCTGGCGGCGCCGTAGCATTGACGGTTGATGCTCTCCACGGTGCGCTGCAGCGCCGGGCTGTCGCCTTCGGCATCGATCACCACCACGGCGATGCGAGGGCGCCAGTCCCAGTGTTCGCTCAGGCGCATCAACCGGCGCAGAACCAGGGGATCCTCGCGGCAGCCCAGCCACTTGCCATAGAGGTCGGCAAAGGTGTCGCTGTCGAAACCCACCTGCGATTCCTGGATCGCCTGCAAGCCGCGCAGTACGTGAACCAGGAACAGGTTTTCCCATGTCCGCGGCACCACCCGGCCATCCACCGGCAACACATGAATCCGCGCCCAGCCAGTAAAGCTCTCGGTGGCCGGCGGGCGGGCAGCGAGCATGCTGCGCAGCCACTGCAGCTCGGCGACGCGTGCCGCCACCATCTGCGGTTGCTGGCGCAACTGGTCGGGGTGGATGCGCTCGATGCAGTGCATCTGCGCCGTCACCACCAGATTGCCCCGACGCAGCAGGCAGATGAACAGCGCGAAGTCGAGCAGCGCGACGAAGCCCGCCTGCACCAGTGCCGGCAGCAGTTCATTGAGGTCGCTGGTGCGCATCAGGGTATTGCTGAAGCCGCCGATGAAGTTCAGCGGATTGCTGTCGAAGAAATCCAGCAGGTCGTCGCCGTTGTAAACCGTGGCACCCCAACTGAACCAGCTGTTTTCCAGGCGCTGGGACAGCGCGAAGTCTTGACCGTCGGCGAGGTTGCGGCGAGTGGTGACCAGGCTGACGTCATCGTTGGCGAGGAACAGGCGCATCTCGCTGCTGATGCAATCGGCCATCAGCCGATCGTCGTCACAGAGGAACTGCACGTACTCGCCCCGCGCCAGTTCCAACCCGGCCAGCAAGTTAGCGCCCAAGCCAAGCGGCTGCGGGTTGCGCTGGTAGTAAAGTGGGCAGCGGGCGAGCGGGTCCAGTTCATCGACCAGCGCCTTGATTTCGTCGCCGTGGCTATCGTCGCAGACGATGACTTCGAGGTTTTCGTAGTTCTGGGCCAGGGCACTGACCAGCGCCGCACGGAAGAAACGGGGATTGCAGGCGGGAATGACGAGACTGACAAGAGGCGCTGGGTTCACGACGAAGACTCTCGACCGGTGACTGCCCTCGGAGGAAATTCAGAACAGTCTGGACCGTGGGGATAAGGGAGGCGACCCGCCGCCCCGAACAAACGGGACGGCGGGCATGCAGCAGTTACAGAACCTTGAACAGGCTCAACTGGCTAACGCGGCTGAAGGCCATTTGCGAGGCTTCAAGCATGGTCTTTTGCAGGGTCAGGCGGGTCATCACCTCGGCCGGATCGGAATCACGAATCGACGACTGGGTGCTGGAGTTGGCAATGCTCAGGCTCTCGTTGGCCAGCTCCTGCAGGTCCAGCGCCTTGCCCCGCGCACCGATCGAGGTGACGGTGTAGGCCAACTGGTTCTGTCCGCTACTGACGTTGGCGATGGCCGAGTCGAGTGCGGCGCGCAGTTGCTGCGAGGCCTTTTCGCTGCCGTCGATGGGCTTTTCCAGCGCCTGGCGCAACTGGCTGACGGTGTCGAGAATGTTCTGCGTATGGTGCTTGTTGACCGTCACGCTGTACTGCTCACCGTCGACCGGCGTAGCGCTGAAATCGAACTTGACCCCGGCAGCGGTGATGGAGGTAGCACCCGCCGCCACCGTACCGTTGGCGACCGGACGGCTGCCGGCGGACAGCGGCTGGGCATAAAGCTCATAGTTGCCGCCAGTGGTGAACTTGATCACCGCGCCTTCCGGGAAGGACTTGGCATAGAGGTCCGCGTCGACCACCGAGGTACCGGTCATCTGCACGCCGGAGCCGTTGCCTGGGCTTGCGGTGCCGGTGATGGTATCCGGCTTGGACTGCAGGGTGAACTGGTGACCCGTGATCAACGCATCGCTCTCGCCGCTCTGCAGGTTGAAGTTCAACTTCAGGTCAACACCGCGGAAGCTCACCGCGACCCCGCCGGGGGTGGTCGAGTCGAACACGCCGTTGCCGCTGGCCTCGGAGGTGTAGTCGTTGCCCGCCTGGTCCTTGATCGAGAATTGGGTCGGGCTGACCATGGTGATGACGTAAGGCTCGTTGGCACGGAACGCATCGTTGTAGTTGATATCAGCGGACACCTGGCCATTGGACAGCGCCACCCGTACATCCGCAGGGTTGGTCGGCGAGGTGACGGTGGTCTGCGTGCGGCTGGTGTTCAGCGCCTGCTGGAAAGTCGCCCAGCCGCTGTCGTTGCCGGCCATGGTCAGCATGTCGCCGACCTGCAGTTGCAGTTGAGTCTGGTCGCCCTGGTAGGTGTAGGTGCCATCTGCGTTGCGCACGAACGGCTGGGTATCACCCTTGGAACCGGAGAACAGGTACTGACCGTTCTCATCGCGGGTGTTCATCAGGCTCAGCAGTTGGTCTTCGAGCTTGCCCAGTTCGGTGGCCGTGGCTTTACGCTCAGTGTCGGTGAAGCCTGCGTTACCCGCGCCCAGCGCCAGTTCATTGACCCGCTGCAGGATGGTGTTGATCGAGTTGAGCGTGGTCTCGGACTGACTCAGGCTGTTGCGAATCATGCCGGTGTTGGTGTCGTACTGGGCCAGCATCGAACTCTGGTGATCGAGTTGCAGCAGACGGGCCGCGCCCACCGGATCATCGGCGGCGGTACGCACGCGGATCAGGTCGCTGGCCTCTTCGCCGGTCTTCACCACGTTGGAGTAGTTCCGCTGATAGTTGGAAGCGCTGGTTTCGTAATACTGGGAAGTAGAGATACGCACGGTCTACGACTCCTTAAAGAGCACTGATCAGCGTGGAGAACATTTCCTGCGCCGCTTTGATGATCTGCGACGAGGCGGTGTAGTACTGCTGGTACTTGACCAGGTTGCCGGCTTCTTCATCCAGTTGCACGCCAGACAGCGAGTCGCGGGAGGCCTTGGCCTGGGTCAGGATGGCGGTGGTCGCCGAGCTGTCCATCTGCGCCTGCTTGGTCTTGGCGCCAACGCTCTCCACCAGCTTGCCGTAGGCATCGGTCAGGCTGACGCCCTTGGTGGCGCTGCCGACATCGACGGTCTGGGCTTTTTGCAGTTCGAGCAGCGACAGGCCGTTACGGTTGTCCGAGGAACCCGCGCCGGTCAGGGCAATGCTGTAGCTGTCGTTTTTCTTCGGCGAGCCGGCGACATCGATCTGGAAGCTGAAGGTCTTCTGAACGTTGTTGCCATCGACGATTGCCGCGCCGTTGGCATCGACCATCGGTACGTTGATCTGCAGGGTGTTGTTCTGGCCAGGCACGAACGTGCCGCTGCCAATCGGGTCGCCCTTGGAGTCGACCACCGAGTAGGTCTGCGGGCTGACGGATTCATCACCGAACACCAGGCGCACCGGCGTCGAGTACTTGATGCCGTTCTGCAATTCCAGGCGCTGGGCCGGGTCGGCGATATCCAGCACCGATTTCAGCACCGGCTGGGTGATCACGCCGGTACCGGTGTTGCTGCCACCGGTCGTCGCCGTCAGCGGCGCGGCCACGGCCAGGCGCTTGGAGTCGGTCATCACCACTTCGAGGGACGCGGCAGCGTTGCGGGTCGGGGTGATCTTGAAGCTGTCGCCGGCTTTGACCGTACCGCCGTTCAGGTCGAGGCTGAAGCCGTCGATCACTGCGGGCGGATCGTCATTGATGTTGAAGGTGCCCATGTTGGTGTTATCGGGCAGCTTGCGAACGATGAAACTGCCCGCGGTCGGCTGGTCGGTGATGGTCACCTGGTAGTCGCTGGTGGTCAGCCGGCCAGTGTCCTTGATCACCACGTTGAGGTTGGTCGAGGTGGCATCGTTGCCGGTCATGGCAATGCTGCGCCCGACCATCGCCGCCGCGCTGTTGATGTCGCTGAACAGGGCCGCGCCGAACTCGCCGTTCTTGTCGATGCCCTGGGCCAGCTGCGAGTTCATCTTCTCGGCCATGACCAGCGCGATACGACCAATCTCGTTCTGCGCAGGCACCAGGGTCTCGGTGCGATAGCGCAGCAGACCGCCGATTTCGCCACCGGTCAGGGAGTTGGTCACATCGACGAAGGAGTTGTTGTAGCTGAGCTTGATCGACACCTGGCTCGGGTCGGTGGTGCTGGTCACGGTGCTGAGGGTGTTGACGGAGGTGCCCAGTACCAGCGACTGGCCGTTGGCCAGGGTGATGTCGATATTGCCGTTGCGCTGGCTGGTCTGCACGCCTACCAGCTCGGACAGTTGGCGAACGGTCTCGTCGCGCTGGTCCATCAGGTCGTTGGGCTGGCCATTGAGGGCCGCCACCTTGGCGATCTGGTCGTTGAGCGAAGCAACGGTCTTGGCCAGGTTGTTGACCTGTTCGGTCATCGACTTCAGGTTGCCGTTGATGTTGCTGTTCTGTTCCTTGAACTGCGCGGCGATGGTGTTGAAGCGGTTGGTCAGGTTCTGCGCGTTGGTCAGCAGCAACTGCCGCGAAGCATCGTCGTTGGGCTTGGCGGAAAGGCCCTGCAGCGACGTGAAGAAGTTAGTCAACGCGCCGGTGACACCGGTGTTGGCGTCGGACAGCAGGTTGTCCACCGAGGTGATCTGGCTCAGGTACGACGCGGCATCGCTGTTGAGCGAGGTGCTGGTCTGCAACTGGTTGTCGAGGAAGGCGTTGTACACCCGGCGCACGTCAGCCAGGGTGGTACCGGTACCGATGAACACCTGGCCATAGCGGACCGAGCCGTTAGTGGTCTGGACGTTCTGCTGGCGCGAATAGCCCGCCACATCGGCATTGGCGATGTTGTTACCCGTGGTATGCAGCCCCGATTGAGCGGCCCCAAGCCCCGACATCCCGATACTGATCAAACTCGCCATGGTTCAAACCTTATAGTTTCGTAGTTGCGCCAATCGCCGCGTAGCTATCGTACGACTTCATCTGTTTTGCGATCTGCGAGATCTTGCTGGCGTAGGCCGGGTCGGTTGCATACCCGGCTTTTTGCAGCTCTCGCACAAACTGTTCTGGGTTATCGGCCGACTTCACCGCTTCTTGATAGCGGCTGTTGTTCTGCAACAGGCTGACCAGATCGTGGAAGCTGTCCTGATAGGAATCGTAGGAACGGAACGCCGCCGTTTCCTTGACGAACTGGCCGTCGCGGAATTCGCTGGTGATCGCCCGCGCCGAATCGCCCTGCCAGTTACCGGTGGCCTTGATGCCGAACAGGTTGTGGCTGCTGCTGCCATCGGAGGAGCGCATGACCGACTTGCCCCAGCCGGTTTCCAGCGCAGCCTGAGCCACCAGGTAACGCGGATCGATACCGATGCGCTTGGCGGCCTGCTCGGCCATCGGCAGCATGGTGCTGACGAATTCGTCGCTGGACGAGAACGCTTTCTGCGCCGGCGCCAGCGGTGGCTGGGCCACGGCACGGCCATAGATGCGCATCGCGCCGGGTGCGGCGAACGTCTGCGCCGGCTCCCAGTCGCCCTTGATCACGGCATCGGTCATCGCCGTGGTGCGCTGCGGCAATGCCGCGGTATTGGTGGTTGCCGCGGCGGCATCGGCCGACGGCACGATACCGGCCAGCAGGCGGTCGGTAAGCTTGCCCGGCAACGCCAGGCGCCGGGAGTTGAGCGCGGCCACATCGTTGCGGGTGGTGCCGGTTTCTTCGGCATTGCGCACCGGCTCGGCCACTTTGCTCGCCCACAGCGCACGCTGCTGCACATCGACCCGCGGGAACGGGCTGGTGTTGACGCTCACACCCTTCTGCTTGGACAACTGGCGCATCAGCACATCCTGCAGACCAATGCCGCCGCCCTCGCGGGACAGGCTGACCGACAGTTGCTGGTCGTACATCTGCTGGTACTGCTTGGTGGTCTCGGTGTTGAGCGGGTTGTCCTTGGCCAGCACATCGGTGGCCGAACGCACGGACTTGAGCATTTCGTTGAGGAACAACGACTCGAATTCCTGCGCCACCTTGCGCAGGTTGCCTTCGCTGTCGCGGTCGCCGACCTTCATCGAGTTGAGGCGATTGAGGTCGGTGTAGGCACCGCTGTCGGTGGCGCTGTAGTTGGTGCTTTTTGGCATGTCCATACGCGCGAGGCCTCAGATCACGATCAGGTCGGCCTGCAAGGCGCCGGCCTGTTTCAGGGCTTCGAGGATTGCCATCAGGTCGCTCGGCGCGGCGCCGACCTGGTTGACGGCACGGACGATCTCGTCAAGCGTGGTGCCCGGACCGAACTTGAACATCGGCTTGGCTTCCTGCTCGGCATTGACCCGCGAGCGCGGCACCACGGCAGTCTGGCCGTTGGAGAACGCGCCCGGTTGGCTGACGATCGGGTCTTCGGTGATGGTCACGGTCAGGCTGCCGTGGGTCACTGCGGCCGGCGACACCTTGACGTTCTGCCCGATGACGATGGTGCCGGTACGCGAGTTGATGATGACCTTGGCCACCGCCTGACCCGGATCGATCTCCAGGTTCTCAAGGATCGACAGGTAATCGACCCGCTGCCCCGGATCCAGCGGCGCGGTGACCCGCACCGAACCGCCATCCACCGCCTGGGCAACACCCGGGCCGAGCAGCTCGTTGACCTTGTCGACGATACGCTTGGCCGTGGTGAAGTCCGGACGGTTGAGGTTCAGGGTCAGGCTGTTGCCCTGGTTGAAACCGCTCGGCACGGCCCGCTCCACCGAGGCACCGCCGGGAATGCGACCGGCCGACGGCACGTTGACGGTGATCTTCGAGCCGTCGCGACCTTCGGCGTCAAAACCGCCCACCACCAGGTTGCCCTGGGCGATGGCGTAGACGTTGCCGTCGATACCCTTGAGCGGCGTCATCAGCAGGCTGCCGCCGCGCAGGCTCTTGGAGTTACCGATGGAGGACACGGTGATGTCGACCACCTGACCGGGCTTGGCGAAGGGCGGCAGGTCGGCATGAATCGACACCGCAGCGACGTTTTTCAACTGCACGTTGCCCGAGCCGGCCGGCACCTTGATGCCAAACTGCGAGAGCATGTTGTTGAAGGTCTGCAGGGTGAACGGGGTCTGAGTGGTCTGGTCACCCGTACCGTTCAGGCCCACGACCAGGCCGTAACCAATCAACTGGTTGGAGCGCACGCCGGAAATGCTGGCGATGTCCTTCAGGCGCTCGGCGTGGGCGCTGAACGCCGCACTGAGCAGAAGGGTCGCGGCAAGCAGTTGCTTGAAGTTGAACATGGGCATCCGGACCTAGAACGGGAAAAGCGGGCTGAGGAAGAAGCGGTCGAACCATCCCGGCTGGCTGGCGTCGGCGAAGGAACCGGTTCCCGAATAGGTGATGCGCGCATCGGCGACCCGGGTCGACGGCACGGTGTTGTCAGTGGCGATGTCGTCGGCGCGAACCAT
Source organism: Pseudomonas sp. 5P_5.1_Bac1 (assembly GCF_025466015.1). Lineage (NCBI taxonomy): Bacteria > Pseudomonadati > Pseudomonadota > Gammaproteobacteria > Pseudomonadales > Pseudomonadaceae > Pseudomonas > Pseudomonas sp. 5P_5.1_Bac1. The sequence continues at coordinate 43,436 of NZ_JANLNX010000098.1, forward strand.
GCCGGCGATGCGTACCAGTTCGTCACCGGTATTGAGCGTCATCCACTTCTCGCCGCGCACGGCAATGATGCCGTTGGGCAGCACGTCGGCCACGGTGACAGTGATCGAGCCGGTCAGGGTGTTGCCCTGGGCCGCCTTGCTGTCGCCCTTGGTGGTGCGGTCGCCGCTGTAGCCGGCGCTGAGGCTCAGGTCGTTGCTGCCGATCGGGTTGTTGGTGGTCAGGCTCGAACCGAACAGCGAGGTCAGGCCCAGCTCGGCATTGCTGTTCTTGGCGATCTGCGAGTTGGCGTTCTTGCTGGCCTGGGTCCGCTCGTTCAGGGTGATGGTGATGATGTCACCGACCCGGAACGCCTTGCGGTCGCTGTACAGGTTCTGCTCGAAACCGGCCTGGTAGATCGAACCGTTGTTGGCCGCCGCCGGCAGGGGCGTACGCGGCAATACCGGCGCGTAGTACGGATCGTTGGGCTTGGGCGTCGGCGCGACGCAACCAGCCAGCAACACCGCCCCCCCCAGGGCGAATACGGATAGCAAACGGCTCATGACTCTGACCTCACGGTGTAACAGCTACTTCAATTACAGGTTCTGGGTAACGTACGAGAGCATCTGGTCGGCGGTGGAAATGACCTTGGAGTTCATTTCGTAGGCGCGTTGGGTGGTGATCATGTTGACCAGCTCTTCCACGGTGCTGACGTTGGAGTTTTCCAGGGTCTGCTGCAGGGTGGTGCCGAAGCCGTTGAGGCCCGGGGTACCGATCTGCGGCGCGCCGCTGGCGGCGGTTTCCAGGAACAGGTTGCCACCCATGGCCTGCAGGCCGGCCGGGTTGATGAAGTCGGCGGTCTGGATGTTGCCAATGACCTGTGCGGCAGGGCTGCCGGCGGTGGTGATCGACACAGTGCCGTCCTGGCCAACGGTGAAGGTCTGCGCATCTGGCGGCACGACAACAGCCGGCTCCAGGGCGAAGCCGTTGGCAGTAACGACCTGACCATCGGAGTTCAGGTGGAAGGTGCCGTCACGGGTGTAGGAAACGGTGCCATCCGGCTGCAGAACCTGGAAGAAACCACGGCCGTTGACCGCGAGATCCAGCGGGTTCTCGGTGGTTTGCAGGCTGCCGGTCATGAAGTTTTTCTGGGTGCCGACGATGCGCACACCGGTACCGACCTGCAGACCCGACGGCAGTTCGCTGTCCTGGGTCGACTGGGCACCTGGCTGGCGCTTGACCTGATAGAGCAGGTCCTGGAACTCGGCGCGATCACGTTTGAAACCGGTGGTCGAGACGTTGGCCAGGTTGTTGGAGATGACGGTGAGGTTGGTGTCCTGGGCGGACAGACCGGTTTTACTGACCCAAAGAGCCGGAAGCATGCTGTTCTCCTCGTACGCCTGTTTTACGGCGCTACGCCTGTGTAATTAGCTGATTTGCAAAACCCGAGCCATGGCTTCGTCGCCTTCCTTGGCCGTGTTCATCATCTTGACGTGCAGTTCGAACTGCCGGGCCAGGGCGAGGACCGAGGTCATCTCTTCCACGGCATTGACGTTGCTCGCTTCCAGGAAGCCGGACACCACCTGCACATTGGCATCGGCGTCGGCGGGCTGGCCGCTCTTGGTATGAATCAGGCCATCGAGGCCTTTGGTCATGGTCTTCAGGTCCGGGTTGACCAGCTTGATCCGGTCAACCTCAGCCATCACCCGCGGGCCTTCGCCCATGGCGCGAATGCTGATGGTGCCGTCCTGGCCGATCTCGACCTTTTGCTCTGGCGGCACGGCGATCGGACCACCGTTGCCCATCACCGGCATGCCGTTGCCGGCGCGCAGGACGCCAACGGCGTCAATGTTCAGGCTCGCGGTACGCACATAGGCTTCGCTGCCGTCGGGCGCCTGCACGGCAATGAAGCCGTCGCCGCCGATGGCAACGTCCATGTCACGGCCGGTTTCCTGCAGCGCACCGGGGCTGAAATCGGTCGCCGGGCGCTCGGTCATGGCATAGGCCCGCGCCGGAAAGCTGTCACCGAAAACCGGCATCGAACGCGCCTGCTCCAGGTCACGCTGAAAACCGCTGGTGGAAATGTTCGCCAGGTTGTTGGCATGGGCCCGCTGGGCCAGCGCGTTCTGGCTGGCGCCGGTCATGGCCACGTATAGCATCTTGTCCACAGTCATCCTCCGCTGCGCTGGCGAACACTTGCCGTTCACCGCTGCTCTGGCACGGTGAAGCAATTTTCGAACCAATTAATGCAGTGAGTGCAAAAGCCCAGTGTTTTCGGGGTTTTGTCGATTGAGGGTCGTTTCAGGGAGAGAGAGAAAGACAAATTATCGGCGGCAGGCTGCCGCTGGCGGCAAGATCCCGCCCCCGGACATTCAGGGACGGCACCCGGCATTGTTAAAGGGCCCGGCAAATTGCTTCCAGCCCTCGCCCGGCGAATGCTGCGAACACACCAGACGCCCATCGGCCTGGCTTTCCCAGCGGTACCAGGGCGCCATTGCCGCCCAGGACTGGGCCGCCAACAGTACCAGCACAAGACACAGGGATCGCTTCATCACATACCTCCGAAAACAACGAACCCCCGCCCGGACCGGGAAGGGGCTCGCGTAACACTCAGGGCACCGGATGAACCGGCGCCACCGTCATCAGGTCATCTGGATGATGGTCTGCATGATGGAGCTCTGAGTGGAGATGGTCTTGGCGTTGGCCTGGTAGTTGGACTGCGCCTTCACCAGCTCGACCAGTTCCTGGGTCAGGTTGACGTTGGACTCTTCCAGGGAGTTGGACTGAATCGAACCCAGGGTGCCGGTCTTCGGCGTGTCGACGCCAGGAATGCCCGACGCGTAGGTCTCTTTCCAGCGCGTACCGCCCTGCTGCTGCAGACCCTGCTCGTTGGCGAAGCTGGCGATTGCCACCTGGCCAATGGCGCGAGACTGCTGGTTACTGAAGCTTGCGAACATGACGCCGGTGGAGTCGATGCTCAGGCTCGACAGGATACCGGTGGCATAGCCGTCCTGGGACTGCGACAGGCGTGCGGTCTCGGTGTTGTAGGAGGACGTCGAGTTCATGTCCACGCGGATGCCGTCGGCATTGCCGACGGAACCGTTCGGGCTCCAGGTACCGGTAGTAGCGTTGTACGCCGACGGAATCCAGCCCTTCAGGGTGAAGACGTTGTTGACCACCGCGAAGCTGTCATCCGGCGCGACCGTACCGGTCATGGTGTTGATGGTGCCGTCGGACTTGAAGGTCATGCTGCCCACCAGCGGCGAGGTGCTCGCCGGGTTCTGCGGGTTGCGACCGTCGACCAGGGTGTACATGGTCCAGGTGTTCTGGTCGGTCTTGCGATAGTACTGCTCCATGGTGTGTTTATTACCCTGGCTATCGTAGATCTCGGTCGAGAACTTCTTGCTGTACGTGGTCTCGTCGGTTGGCACGAAGGTCGGGCCGGCCGGCGTTGCGGTCGGCAGCGGAATGCTGTCGGCCGAGGAGTTCAGGTTGATGCCCTGGTCGATCAGGCTGGTGGCCTTCGGTGCCAGTGCCGAGGTATCGATCTTCAAGTCGGTCAGACCGGACTTGAGGATGGTGCCATTTTCGTCCGCGGCATAACCCTGCAGGCGTACGCCGTCGTTGGTGACGACGTAGTTGTCCTTGTTGGTCTGGAAGGCGCCGGAACGGGTGTAGCTCAGCGAACCGTTGTCGCTGAGGATGAAGTAACCCTGCCCCTGGATACCCATGTCCAGCACGTTGCCGGTGTTGTTGATGTCACCCTGGCCGAACTGTTGCGAGACCGCAGCCAGACGCACGCCGTTACCGACGGTCTTGCTGCCGACGCCCAGCTTGCTGGCCGAGTAAACGTCTTCGAACTCCGCGCGGGAGGATTTGAAACCGGTGGTGGCGACGTTGGCAATGTTGTTGCCGGTAACGTCGAGCTGCTTGCTGGCTGCATAGAGACCGCTAAGGCCGATATTGAAAGACATCTTTCCACTCCTGTGCCGCGTTAGCCGGCTCTATATACCGATGGTTTGGACTTTGGACAGCGCGACGCTGCCCTGACCGGCGAGGTTCAACATCATCTCGCCCCCTGTCTGACTGATGGTGACGCTGCTGACCGTGGCCGGCAGCAAGGTGTACATTTCCATGGCCTTGCCATCGACGGTGGTGGAGGCCTTGAAGTTGTAGGTCCCCGGCGAAACCACTTCACCACTTTCGTTCTTGCCGTCCCAGACGAATGCGGCGTTGCCGGCCGCTTGTGCACCCATGTCGATGGTACGCACAGCGTTGCCGTCCTTGTCGGTGATGGAGAGCGTGACACTGCTCACCGACTGCGGCACCACGACCGAACCGCTCAGGCTCTTGGTGGTATCGACCACTGCCTTGTCGGTCTGGGCGATCACCGAGCGACCCACCAGCGACGACGCCTGCAGCGCCTGCGACGATTTGTAGTTGCCGGAAATCGCGGTCACCGACTCGTTCAGCGAGGTGATGCCTTCCAGGCTGCTGAACTGCGCCAACTGAGCGACGAACTCGCTGTTGTCCTGCGGATCGAGCGGGTTCTGGTGCTGCATCTGGGTAACCAGCAACTGCAGGAACGCATCCTTGCCCAGCGTCTTGCCGCCGGTCGAGCTGTTGGTAGCGGAGGCGACACCCGTTTGAGTGGTCGTGGTCTTCGCCGACGCCTTGATGACGTCGTTCAGGTTAACCCCTGAGGTTGTATCGTTGACGCTGGCCATTGGCGTGGTCCTTTATCACTGACCCAGGGTCAGAACTTTCTGCATCATGGTCTTGGCCGTGTTCATCAACTCGGCGTTGGTCTGGAAGGAACGACTGGCCGAAATCATGTCGGCCATTTCCTCGACGACATTGACGTTCGGGTAGTAGACGTAGCCGTCCTTGTTCGCCGCCGGATGGTTCGGCTCGTAGCGGGCTTCGAGATTGCTCTGATCCTCGACCACGCCAAGCACCTGCACACCCTGCCCTGCCGCATCCTGGTCCTGGAACAGCGACTGACTGCCGTTCTGGGCCTGCTGGAAGGTGGTGGCGAACACCGGGTGGCGGGCGCGGTAGGTCTGGTCGATGCTCGACGAGACGGTCTCGGCGTTGGCGATGTTCGAAGCGACGGTGTTCAGACGGGTGGTCTGCGCGCTCATGCCGCTACCGGCGATGTTGAAAACACTGGCGAGGGACATGGATTACTCTCCGCGCAGGGCCGAAACCAGCCCTTTGAATTTACTGTTGAGCAGCGTGAAGCTGGCCTGGAAGCCGACCGAGTTCTCGGCGTAGCTCGATTGCTCAAGCTGCGCATCGACGGTGTTCTGGTCGATCGACGGCTGCATCGGCGTACGGTATTGCAGCGCTTCGTCGCTGAGGGTCACGCCTTCGGCTTCGATGTGCTTGGAATTGGTCCGGTCCAGGGCGAAGTGGCCGTTCTTGACCTTGTCGGTCTCAGCCTGCAGAACGGACGAGAAGTCCATGTCCCGCGCCTTGAAGTTCGGCGTATCGGCGTTGGCGATGTTGTTGGCCAGCACTTCGGCGCGCTGGGCGCGGAAGCCGAGGGCCTTTTCATGGATGCCAAGTGCTTTGTCGAAACTGATGCTCATGTCGGGGAAACCTTCAAAGGTTGGCCGGATGGTTCGTTGCCGATGAAAGAGCAAGTCCCATGCCAAAAAAGGAAACCCCAGTAAAACCGGGGCTTTTGCTGAAATGCCGCACGCGGCAATGCCAGAAAAGCGGCAATGGATTTCCGCCTGCCGCCAGCAAAGCGGCAATGCCGCGAGTTGCCGCTTGCCGATAGACACCTCTGAGATGGCCCTTTTGTGGCAACCGAATGCACGGAACGCTGGCGTCAAAAGGATGTCATTTGAATGGCAGGTTCGTTACCATCTGCCGCGCTCGTTGCGTGGCTCTAGCGCCGCCATTACCAGCCAGGCCTGTACCACGCAAGGACGCACCGTGACTCCCAAGACGTTTAAGGAATGAACTGTGGCCTCCCCGATTTTCCGCAAGACCCTGCTCGCCCTGGCGGTAACCGCCACCACCCTGCCCGCCTGGGCACAGACCGTGCAGTTGACCAATGCCGGCTTCCTCAGCGAACGCCAGACTTACAGCGAAAACCTCGAAATCACCGGCACCTACACCGGCGGTAGCGACGAGGACGCCATCGAATTCAATGGCAGCCACCTGCAGAAAGACCTGATCCTCAACGCCACTATCAATAGCACCGGTGACTTCGCCGGCGGCGTGGACATGGATGTCTACGAAGACGGCAATACCTGGATCAACAACCGCATCGACGGCAGCGTCATCAACAAAGGCAGCATCAGCGCGATCGGCGGCGGCGCCAACGCCCTGATGATCGACCCGGCCATCATCGGCGGCAGCGTGATCAACGAAGGCCTGCTGCTGGCCAAGGGTGAACCCCTGACCGACGATGGCGGCACCGACGTGGCACGCGCCATCGACATGAGTGGCTCGACCACCATCAAGGGTGACCTGGTGAACGCCGCCACCGGCCGCATCATCGCCGAAGGCCGTGACGCCAAGGGCATCAACCTGGAAGGCGGCGAAATTGTTGGCAAGGTCATCAACCGCGGCCTGATCCAGGTCACCGGTGCTGGTGCCACCGCCATCGACGTCACCTCGAACGAGCGCTGGCAGCAGGTCGACATGACCGACCTGGCCGGCATCGAGAACCACGGCACCATCATCGCCAGCGGCGACGACGCTGAAGGCATCCGCATCGATGGCGCCAGCTTCACCCGCGAAGAAAATCATCTGATCAACACCGGCACGATCCAGGCTACCGACGCCGCTATCGTTATCGGCGGGTTTGACGTTGACCTGGAAAACGACCCCACCGGTCAACTCGGTCAATACGCTCCGCTGCGGATCATCAACAGCGGCAAACTGATCTCCGAAGATGAAGCCGTCGACGCCAGCGAAAGCCGCGGCCGCGTTACTCTGGAGCTGCAGAACGGCAGCCAGGTCGTCGGCAACCTGATCGACCTGTCCAACGTAGGTGTGACCGGCAACGTCGACTTCACCGGCACCAGCGCCGAAGCAGATGGCTACAACATCCGCATGAAAGACACCAACAGCTGGTTCGAAGTGGGCGATGTGCCAGGCAACGCGCCATCGCAACTGAACCTGCTCGGCACGCACACCAGCCTCTACGGCAACCTGTACATGGCCACCAACTCGACACTGGGCCTGAACCTGAGCAGCGCCACCAACCCGGATGTCGCGGTGTTGAGCGTCACCGGCATCGCCGAGTTCGACAAGAATGTGAAGGTCCTGCTGGCCGCCCAAGGCGAAGACTTCTCCGCCAATGGCAGCACCTACAAGTTGATCGAAGCCGGCCGGATCGACTTGCTGGACGAAAACGACAAGATCGACCCGAACGCCAAGTTCAACCTGGCCAGCTCCTCGGCCCTGCTGAAAATCGACAGCTACAGCGTCGAG
>NZ_JANLNX010000082.1:0-50313 GCF_025466015.1 Pseudomonas sp. 5P_5.1_Bac1
GGCATTAGGGCCAGGCCCCGGTTTTCTGTCAGCGTTCGGCTCAAGCCTTCGGCGTGACCCGATCGGCGGTCATCGCGGCTTGCGCGTCACCGTTTTCGATCATCAGTTGCTTCAGACCCTGCGGAAAACCAGGGAATGGCGCGTCGAAGCGGAACTTGGAATGGCTCATCAAGCCACCCGCCTTCTCTACCGCCGCCTGACTCCAGCTCACCTGATAAGCGCTACCAGCGATCGACTCCAGGTCAATGTTGACCAGGAACAGCGCATGCATCGGAGTAATGCCGGCGTAGTCGGCCGCATCAAGGTCAGCGCCCGCGGCAACCAGCCCGTCGATGAACTGCGGGTTCTTCTTCATGCAGTAGTGCAACGCGGTCTTGCCCTGGTAGTCCTTGGCGTTGACGTCCTGATTGGCGGCAAGGCTCAGCAGGCGCTCATCGGCACTCGTGTTTTCGCGGAAGCCCATGAACTTGGCCGAACGGCACAGCAGGTGCAGCGGGGTATTGCCGTACAGATCGACCTGCTTGCCCGCCGGCTCGGCGGCCAGGCGCAGGACGTGGTCGGCGGAGCAGCTCAGTTCATTGGTCATGCAGCGCATCAGGCGGTTCTGGCCGTTGAACGACTGCTTGGAGGCATCGGCGCCCAGCTTGATCATCAGCTCGTAGGCGTTTTCCGCGACACGGTGAATCGGCCGGTTGCCGTACTGATCAAGGGGTGCGTTGATATCGACCTTGCTGTTGGTCAGCAGGTATTCCAGGCCCTGCAGGTCCGCCACCTCGTTGGCGTAACCCTGTTGCCGGCCTTCAAGCATCTTCGCCAGTTGGTAGTTCTCGCCGTCGTTCAAGCTGCGCTCGTAGACGTTGGCCTTGCCGTAGGTGAAGGTGGTCAGGGTCTTTTCGCTGTCGTTGACGATGTCCTGACGCTCTTTGACCGTACCTTCCGGGAACGGCGCGCGGAAGTAACTAAGCTGCTCGCCATCGCGCTTGCCATTAACGTAGTTGTTCACCTTGGCAAGACGCGAGGTGCCGTCTTCGAGTTGGTAATACTCTTCGCTGCGACCGCTGAGTTCGCCGGCCTTGTAGGCCTTGCGCACGCCGATGACACCGGAAGGGAAATACACCTCGCTGATGCCCTCGAGCTTGCCGCTGCCGTCGGTGGCGTAACGATCGACGCCGCGCAGCACTTGCTTGCCCTCGACGATTTGCCAGGCCTTCTGCTCGCCAACGGTCTTGCGGTGATTCGGCGTGCCCGGCTCGTCGATCTTAGCGGTCTGACGCAGGCTGAAGCCGGTGGCGCAGTCGAACGTGGTGTCGGTGCGCACACCGCTTTTCACCACGATAGTCATCGACGGCTTCTTCTCGTCGCCCTTGCTGGTGCAGTACACGGTCGACGAACCGGTGAATTCGCCGGCGCGCAGTTCCAGGTCCTGGATCAGGTTGCCCTGCTCGTCGTGAGCCACCCACTTGCCATCGGCGCGACCGTCCTTGACGCTGAATTCCAGGGTCTTCACGCCGTTTTCGGTACGGGTCACCGAACCGTTGGCCGGCTTGCCGCCATCACGCTCGGCGTAGCGGGAGCCCGGGTTGAAACGGTCACCGTCGGACGACTTGAGGTCCTTGGCGTCATAGCCACCGCAACCGGTGAGGATCAGGCCAATGGCGGCGGGCAACAGAAGTTTGCGCATGCGTTTCTCTCCGTGAATGAGCACAGTCATTTGACGCGAACCAAGGTGACGTTGAGCAGGTTGCCCTCGCCAACCACTTGCAGGCGGTTGCCGCCGTCGAGCACGCGGGCGTGGATGATTGCCTGGCCGTCCTTGTCACGGGCGGTGACCATGCCGTCGGCCTGTTCCCACTCGTCGACCACGTACTTGTCGCCTTCAATGACGATGCTGTCGGACTTGAGTACGGCCTGGCCGCCGTTGATCTGCATACCCATGACACTGCTCTGGACCTGGAAGGTGCCTTCGATGGCGTCATTGCCGCAACCAGTCAACAGCGTGGCGGCGCACAGCAGGGAGAGAAATTTGAGTTTCACGAGGAAGCTTCCTTGTCGCGGGGTATGGGCCCGACTCAAGGTAGCGTGCCATCCACGAATGGCTGACGTTCGTCCCTGAACCCGGCGTTGGAGAGATAACGCGCCACCCACAATGATGGCTACTCAATATCTTGACGCCATTGACTTGCCACTATCGGGAAAGTTCCGATAAACGGTCAGGAAAGATGAAAAAGTTTTCATTCTGGTGGGAAAATCCGGCCCGCACGTCACCACGTCAGGGCGAGGGGCAGCCCCGAAGACGCGCGAAAAAACCGTCAGGCTTCTTCGGGGTAACTGAACTCGAAGACCCGCACCACTTCGGAGGCATGCCAGGACGCCGCAGCCATACCGTCAGACGGTCCGGAAAAGCGCCCCAGACGCTCGACGCATTCGAAGAAGCCGGTGCGCGGCAAACGGCTGGCGCCCTGGCTGATCACCAGCGAGCTGCGCAGTGGTTGCTCGGCACGGGCATCCAGAAGCGCCAGGTGCTCTAGGGCGGCGGTCAGCGTCTGCATCGCTGGGCTGGGCAATTGCAGACGTTCGAGCAAGGCGCGGTAGGTCAGCAGATGGCGCTGGCGGCGCGCGACATCCAGCTCGCCGAGCAGCCCGTCCCAGTGCTGCCGGCTGATCCGCACGGCGCTCATGACGGATCGCTCCAGCCCGGCAACCCCAGCTCCCACGCCAGGCTGCGGCGAATCGCCGAGTCGGGCAGGCGCTCACCGCTTTCAATCATGGCCAGGTAGTGCGGGCTGATGCCAACGCTCCGGGCCAGTTGCTCCGCCGCCAGGCCCTTGGCCTGACGCAATACGGCCAGCTCGCTCAACAAAGGCAGGCTGGCCGGTTCGGAGGGTGCTTCAATGGCGGTCTGCGCGGCCGGAGATACGGCCTCCGGCTGACCCGCCGCCTTGAGTAACGCCTGATAGTGGTCCCAGGGAACAACCGCGTACTCGGGTTGACCGTCTCGGCTAATAACCTGAATAGCCATCACAACCCCCTTGTCGGACTTCTCGCATGTAATCTGTAGGCATAATCGTTATGCCAATAATATTACCAGCCAACGGGGGAATTGCAGCAGCCCGGTTTTACTCAGTGCCGGTTCTGCTCCAGGCGCAGGGCTTCCGGGGTGTCTGGCAGGCGTTCGACCACCCGCAGTTTTTCCGGAGATTGACGCTCGCGCCAGGCACGGAAAGCGTCCAGTTCATCACTCACGGTCTTGAGCACCCAGCCCAGCACGGCAATGTCGTCGAGCAGGCCGACGCCGAGCAGCCAGTCAGGAATGGCGTCCAGCGGGCTGACGAAATACAGCAGGCCCGCCACGATGGTCACCAGCGCCTTTGGACTGATGGCCCGGTATTCGCCGCGCCACCAGGCCACGCAGAGCGCCTGGAGCAGCCGTACATCGTCCTTGAGCTGGCCCAGCCGCGGGCCTTTGCGGGCGACGGCGAACAGCAGCGCCGGCAAACGGCCGCGACTGAGCAGGCGTTCGGCCAGGGGCAGGAAGCGAGCGAAATTCCACGGTGCTTTCATGTGACCTCCAACGGCAATGCCGGAAGGTTATCCACATTAATTGTGGATAACCTTGTGAACAGAGCCTCTTTTTAGGCCCGCGAATCCCGGTGGGCAAGGCCCGGGGTTAAATCGGGCGTTTTTTACACACTTGTTTCAATGCGCAATCGTTTTGCGAAGGGCTTCACAATCTGGCCGCAAGCGCCCTTTGCGTCCCGCACAAACGACAACGCCCCGTCATGACGGGGCGTTGGACAACAGCAGCGGCCGAATTACTTGGCAGGTGCTTCCGCTGGTGCTTGCGCAGGAGCTTCGGGTGCTTCCGGAGCATCCAGCTTGGCCTGATCCTTGATGCCCAGCAGTTCCAGGTCGAAGACCAGAACCGAGTTGGCCGGGATCATCGGGCTCGGGCTCTGTGCGCCGTAGGCCAGGTCAGCCGGGATGAACAGCTTGACCTTCTCGCCAACGTGCATCAGTTGCAGGCCTTCAACCCAGCCCGGGATCACGCCGCTGACCGGCAGATCGATCGGACTGCCGCGCTCGACGGAACTGTCGAACACCTTGCCATCGATCAGTTTGCCTTCGTAGTGAACAGTCACCACGTCGGTCGGCTTGGGCTGGACGCCGTCGGCCTTCTTGACGATTTCGTACTGCAGGCCCGAAGCGGTGGTAACGACACCGGTCTTCTTGCCGTTCTCTTCGAGGAATTTCTTGCCAGCCGCGGCGGACTCTTCGCTCATCTTGGTCAGGCGCTCTTCAGCGCGCTTCTGCAAGGCGGCGAAGGCTTCGATCAGCTCTTCGTCCTTGAGACGCTGCTCTTTCTTGCCTACGGCGTCTTCGATGCCCTGGGCAACAGCCTTGGAATCGAGGTCGTCCATGCCTTCCTGAGCCAGGCTCTTGCCCATGTTCAGGCCGATACCGTAGGAGGCTTTCTGTGCCGGGGTTTTCAGCTCGACGCTGGTCTGCGAATCGCAACCCGCCAGGACCAGGCTAACCAGGGCAACCGCAGCCGCCAACCGATGCTGTTTCATGCTATTTCCTTGTTCATGCGCCAAAGGGGCAATCGGGTAAAGCCGCGAGAATATCAGGCGGCCACGACCAATGGCTACCGGCAATAGGAACGAGAAAAGTCCTAGAAGTTCAGCAAGATGAACAGGTCTTCATGCAAGCATCCGGCACAGGGCCAGTATGGAAGGTCCGCCCCGGGCAAATGTGCCTTTGCCGGGCTTTACGGATAGTCGCCGTCGCGGTATTGCGCTGCAACTTCACGCAACACTTCACACAGCCATTGCGCTGGCAACGGCAGTGGCAAGGCAGCATTGCTGCAGATCCCCACCGAGCCGCCCGGCTCGCTGACGCCCAGGTCCAGCTCGCACAACTCGCCACGGTCCAGATCGACCCGCACGGCGTCGCGCGGCGCCACCCAGATCGCATCGCTGCCCTGCACATAACGCCGGCTCAGGGCCGGTGACAGGGTTTCCAAACGCTGGCGCGGCTGCTCGATGGCGCATTGCACGAACAGGCTGTCGGCATGCTTGCGAATGGTGGTGCCGGCCAACGGCAGCACCAAGGGATAGTCGCCGAGCTGGCTGCGCTCGATCGGCAGGCGCGCCAGCAATGGATGGCCGGGGCGCACCACCAGCGACATTGATTCGCTGTACAGGTGCTCGAACAACAGGCCCTGGATTTGCGGGCTGTCGGTCATACGACCGATCACCAGGTCCAGCTCACCGACATGCAATTGCGCCAGCAGGTGCGCGCTTGGTCCCGTGGCGACACTGACCACCAGCGCGGCATGCCGCTGGTGCAGGCGGCAGAGGGCTTCTGGCATCAGCAGGCTTTCCACGGTGGAAAGCACGCCGACCCGCACCTGCGGCGGCGCGTGTTCTTCGCCGCGCAAGGTGCTGACCCCTTCACGCAGTGCCTGCACGCAAGGCCCGGCGTAGCGCATGAAACGGACCCCGGCCGGGGTCAGTTCGACGCCTTGGCGACCGCGTTCGAACAGGCGGGTCTGGAGCAGGTCTTCCAGTTCCTTGAGGGTCTTGGAGATTGCCGGCTGGGTGATCGCCACGGCGTCAGCGGCCTTGGCGAAACTGCCCTGGCGGGCAATTTCGAGAAAGCACAGGAGGTGGCGGAATTTGATTCGGGTGTCGAGGTTCATGGGTGGGGAGTTTATCGGCTTCCGAGCCTCAAGTTGCAAGCTTCAAGCCGTAAGAAACAGCGGCTGGCGTCGCCGCTGCTTTCCCCTTGCACCTTGTAGCTTGCGGCTTGCAACTGCGATCAAGCGCCGATCTCCACCCGCCCCTCATTCACCCGCACCGCCCAGACGCGCAACGCCTGCCCGTCATCCTCCAGGCAGCGCCCGTCGCGTAGAGAGAAATGCTGCTTGTACAACGGCGACGCCACCACCAGTTCGCCCTTCAGGCTGCCGATCAGGCCACGCCCGATCACATTGGCACCAGAGCGCGGGTCATGGTTGTCCAGCGCATGCACTTCGGTCTCGGCACCCGGCACATAGAACAACGCCACCTGCGCGCCCTCATGCCATACCACCACCCCCGACTGGGCCACCAGGTCGGTTTCGGCGCACACCGGGGTCCATTGGGTTGGCGTTTGCACCGCTACGTTCGACAGGTTCATCAGAGCACCTCCTCGGTGGTCGGGATCAAATGGAGTTCAGCCGCAGCAATCGGCCGGCGCTGGCCGCGCTCGCGGACGAAATGCACGCCCGGATCGGCGCGGTGGTCGTTGACGAAGGTGCGGAAGCGCTTGAGCTTTTCCGGGTCTTTCAGGGCGTTGGCCCACTCGCATTCGTAGCGGTCGACCACATGCTGCATCTGCGCCTCCAGCTCGGCGGCGAGGCCCAGGCTGTCGTCGAGGACCACCTGCTTCAGATACGCCAGCCCGCCCTCCAGCCCCTCGCGCCAGACCGAAGTGCGCTGCAACTTGTCGGCGGTGCGGATGTAGAACATCAGCACGCGGTCGATGAGGCGCACCAGGCTGTCGTCGTCGAGGTCGGTGGCGAACAGTTCGGCATGCCGCGGGCGCATGCCGCCGTTGCCGCAGACGTACAAGTTCCAGCCCTTCTCGGTGGCGATCACGCCGATGTCCTTGCTCTGCGCCTCGGCGCACTCGCGGGTGCAGCCGGACACCGCGAACTTGAGCTTGTGCGGCGAGCGCAGGCCCTTGTAGCGGTCCTCCAGCAGCAAGGCCATTTTCACGCTGTCCTGCACGCCGTAGCGGCACCAGGTGCTGCCGACGCAGGACTTCACCGTGCGGGTCGATTTGCCGTAGGCGTGGCCGGTCTCGAAACCGGCAGCGATCAGCTCTTCCCAGATCAGCGGCAACTCATGCAACTGGGCGCCGAACAGGTCGATGCGCTGGCCGCCGGTGATCTTGGTGTAGAGGTCGTATTTCTTCGCCACTTCACCGATCACGATCAGCTTGTCCGGGGTGATTTCGCCGCCGGGAATCCGCGGCACCACCGAGTAGGTGCCGTTCTTCTGCATGTTGGCCATGAAGGTGTCGTTGGTATCCTGCAGCGGCACCAGCGCCGGGTCCATGATCGGCTGATTCCAGCACGACGCGAGGATCGAGCCTACGGTGGGCTTGCAGATATCGCAGCCGACGTGACCCTTACCGTGACGTTCCAGCAGTTCGGCGAAGGTGCGAATTCCCTCGACCCGCACCATGCCGTACAGCTCCTGGCGGGTGTAGGAAAAGTGTTCGCAGAGGCTCTTGTCCACGGTCACGCCGCGGGCGGTCAGTTCATGTTCGAACACCTGCTTGAGCAGCGCCGCGCAGCCGCCGCAACCGGTGGCGGCCTTGGTGCAACCCTTGACCGCGGCGAGGTCGCCGCAGCCGCTGTCGATGGCGGCGCAGACCGCGCCTTTGCTGACGTTGTGGCAGGAGCAGATGGTCGCCGTGTCCGGCAGCGCGTCGGCGCCAAGGGCCGGGGCGCCGGCCGATTGCGGCAGGATCAGCGACGACGGATCGGCCGGCACCGCGATGCCGTTCTGCACGTATTGCAGCAGGGTGTCGTAATAGCTGTTGTCGCCCACCAGCACCGCACCGATCACCCGCTTGCCGCTGGGGTCCAGCACCAGCCGGCGGTAAGCGCTGCCGGCCTCGTCGATAAAGCGATAGCTGCGCGCACCGGGCGTGGCGCCGTGTGCGTCGCCGATGGAGCCGACGTCCACGCCGAGCAGCTTGAGCTTGGTGGACATGTCGGCGCCCTCGAAGGCGCTGAACGACTGCCCCGCCAGTGCCGCCGCGAGGTTGCGGGCCATGTTGTAGCCGGGCGCCACCAGACCAAAGACGCTGCCGTTCCAGGACGCGCATTCGCCAATGGCGTAGATGCGCGGGTCGCTGGAGCGGCATTCGCCGTCGATGACCACGCCGCCGCGCGGGGCGATCTCCAGGCCGCAACCACGGGCCAGAGCGTCCTGCGGCCGGATGCCGGCGGAGAACACGATCAGGTCGGTCTCAAGGCTCTCGCCGCCGTCGAAGTTCATGCGGTAGCGGTAGTCCTGGCCCTCGACGATCGCCTGGGTCGCCCGCGAGGTGTGCACGCCGACGCCCAGCGCCTCGATCTGCGCACGCAGGGCCGCGCCGCCTTCGCTGTCCAATTGCACCGGCATCAGCCGCGGCGCGAACTCCACCACATGGGCTTCCAGGCCGAGGGACTTGAGCGCGTTGGCCGCCTCCAGCCCGAGCAGGCCCCCGCCCACCACCACGCCGCGCCGGGCGTTGGTGGCGGCGTCGCGGATGGCGTCGAGGTCATCGAGGGTCCGGTAGACCAGGCGCGCCGCGCCTTCCGAACCCTGGATCGGCGGCACGAAGGGATAGGAGCCGGTGGCCAGGATCAGCCGGTCGTAGGGGTAACGGCCCTCGGCCGTCACCACTTCGCGACGCTCGCGGTCCAGCTCCAGCACCGTCTCGCCCAGGTGCAGTGCAATGCCATGCTCGGCGTACAACCCCGCCTCGCCCAGCGCCAGCGCCTCGGCGTCGCTGCCACTGAAATACTCCGACAGGTGCACCCGGTCGTAGGCGCGCTGACGTTCCTCGCCGAACACCCGCACCTCGAAACGGGCCAGGGCGCCGCGCTCGATCAGTTGTTCGACGCAATGGTGGCCCACCATGCCGTTGCCGACGATGACCAGCTTTTCTCGTTGTTCGATGGACGCGATGGCGTTCATGTCCGGATCCTCACGGTGCGGGGCGTACCCCGAAAAAAACACAAAAAAAGGCGCCTGGAGCCGAAGCTCCAGGCGCCTTTGCCTGGTCTTGAATCGTTATGTAGTCCGTAGCGGTGATCGACGTTGACCACCTGGGACGTTGTGGAGTTGTAAAAGCAGGGAGTGTGCCAAGTAGGGAAATCAGGGAAATTGCAGAGAAACCGTGGGGAAATCGAACCACGCTGGTGCAATTCATTCCGGAGGTGAACCCTAATGGGGCTGCTTCGCGAGCAAGCTCGCTCCTACCGAGTCGGCGCGGTTGGCCTCAATAGACATCCCGCAGATAACGCTTGTCCCGCCCCATCTGCGCGACATAGAGCGCAGCATCCTCGGCACTCATCCCACCCTGCACGGCGATCACCTCTTTCAGCGCGGCATCCACATCCTTGGCCATTCGCGCCCCATCGCCACACACATAGAAGCAGGCGCCCTCTTCCAGCCATTGCCACAACAGCGCGCCCTGTTCACGCATGCGCTGTTGCACGTAGATCTTTTCCGCTTGATCCCGCGAAAACGCCGTATCCAGTCGAGTCAGAACACCGCTCTCACACCACGCCATCAGCTCATCGCGGTAGTAGAAATCACAGGCCTCCCGCTGCTCACCGAAGAACAGCCAGTTACGCCCCTTGGCCTGCCGCGCCTCCCGCTCCTGCAGGAACGCGCGAAACGGCGCAATCCCGGTGCCGGGGCCAACCATGATCACCGGCACGCCATCATCCGCCGGCAACCGAAAACTCGCCGATGGCTGCGGGAAAATCTCCACCCTCAGGTTTTCGGCGCGATCCGCGAGGTAGCTGGAGCAAACCCCTTTGCGCTGACCAAAGCGCACGGTGGACATGGTCAGGTGCACCTGCGTCGGGTGCAGCTTCGGGCTGGAACTGATGGAGTACAGCCGCGGCTGCAACGGTTTGAGCAGCGCCAGCCACTCTGTCTGGGAAAGGTTCAAGGGAAATTCTGCGAGCAGATCGACCAACTGCCGTCCCCAGAGCCAGTTATTCAACGCGGCCTTGTCACCGGGCAGCCCGGACACTTTGGCCAACACCTGCGGCGTGATGCGGGTGATATCCAGGTGCTCGCCCAACGCAACAGCCAGCGGCATCGGTTCCTTGAGATTGACCACCGCATCACCGTCCAGCCCGCTGCAACGCAGGAACTCCTCCACCAGTTGCGGACAGTTGTGCGGCCAGACACCCAGCGCATCGCCCACCTGGTAACTCAGCCCGCTGTCGCCAAGGTCAAAGACGATCTGCCGGGTTTCCTTGCTCGCCCCCGGCCCATTGAGCACGCGGTTTTCCAGCAGTTGCGCGGGCAGCGGATGGCTTTTGCCGAACGCCGGCTTTGCCACCTCGGCGACCGGCACCGGCGCTTCGGCGAGTTTTGCCGTCAGCGCCTGCAGCCAACTGGCGAAGGGCTCATCGAAATCCGGCTCGCAATCGACCCGTTCCAGCAGGCGCTCGCCACCCAGTTCAGTCAGACGCTGATCAAGTTTTCGCCCGAAACCGCAGAACTGGTCGTAGCTGGAATCGCCCAGGGCCAGCACTGCATAAGGTCGCTTCGCCCAGGCGACGTCATCCTGCAGCGCCTGCCAGAAGGTGGTGGCGCTGTCGGGCGCTTCGCCATCGCCGAAGGTGCTGGTGATCAACAACAAGCTGGCGGCTTCGCCGACCTGCGCCGGCTTCGCCGCTTCCATGCAGTCCAGGTGCACGCTCAGCCCCGCCTCCCGCAGGTGGCTGGCGCAACGCTCGGCGAGGGTCTGGCTGTTGCCGGTCTGGGAGGCCCAGAGCACCAGGTGCGAGGGCTTTTCCGCAATCGCCGTCGCCTCGGCCCGGACACTGGTGGCCGGCGCTTCGCCGCGGGAATACAGCCCGGCCAGCAGCCCATCGACAAACAGGCGGCGCGCCGGGGCCAGCGGCGCAGTGGCCGGCAGGACCGGCACACCCTTGGGCGTCGCCGCACCAAGCCCAAGCAGGAAGCCGTGCAGATACTGTTGTTCGCTGTCGGCCAGGGCCACAGCAGGTGGCGCACCCAGGCCCAGGACCTGGCGCAAGGTGTCGGTCGGCATCGGCCCGGTCTCCTTGGTAATGACGGGATTCAGTTGAAGTACATCGAGGCGCTCGCCGCTGACCCGGGTCAGGGCCACGGCGCAGTGCTTGAACGCCGGTTGCAGCGACACCGGATCGACGGCATCGCAGGTCACGGCATTGATCGCCAATTGCTCACCGTACAGGTCGTTCCAGTGAAACGGCGCAAAGCAGTTGCCCGCCATCACCCGTGCGCTGACCCGCGCCGGCAGCACGGCCTGGCCGCGACGGGAGCTGACCTGCACCTGATCTTTGTCGGCGATGCCCAGGGCGGCGGCGTCTTCGGGGTTGATTTCGAGGAACGGCCCAGGCTCGAGCTTGTTCAGGCTGGCGACCTTGCCGGTCTTGGTCAGGGTGTGCCACTGGTGCTGGACACGGCCGGTATTGAGCACCAGCGGGTAGGACTCATCCGGTAATTCGGAAGGCGGCAGCCAGGGCCGGGCGAAGAATCGGGCCTTGCCGCTGGCGGTAGCAAAAACGATGGCCGGGCGTTGACCATCGACACCGTCGCGTGGCGTCTGGCTCAGCCCGTCATTGAGGTAGCGCAGCGGACTGCGGCGATCGGCCCGCCCCGGCTCACACGGCCATTGCCGCGGGCCGTCTCGCAGTTGCTGATAATCGAGGCCGCGCAGGTCGTAGCCGGTCGCCGGGTTCCAGGCCTGGCGGATTTCCTCGAATACCGCTTCGGCGCTGGCATAGCTGAAACCCTCGGCGTAGCCCATGGCACAGGCTACCCGGGCAATGATCTGCCAGTCCGGCAGACTATCGCCGGGGGCATCCACCGCCTTGGCGGTGAGGGTCAGGTTGCGTTCGGAATTGATCATCACGCCTTCGGATTCGGCCCACAGCGCGGCGGGAAGAAGGATGTCGGCGTAGCGATTGGTTTCGGTGTCGAGAAAAGCGTCCTGGCTGATCACCAGTTCCGCCGCGCGCAGGCCGTCGATCACCCGCTGGCGATTGGCGACGCTGGCCACCGGGTTGCTGCAGATGATCCAGCAGGCTTTCACCTCGCCCGCCGCCATCTGCTCGAACAGGCCGATGGTGCCCTCGCCGCCTTCAGCGCGCAGGCTGCCCGGCGCAATGTTCCAGAGGCCTTCGACGAACTGACGATCGGCCTCGACCAGCGCCGAGCGCTGCCCGGGAAGGCCGGGGCCCATGTAGCCCATTTCCCTTCCGCCCATGGCATTGGGCTGGCCGGTCAGCGAGAACGGTCCGCTGCCAGGACGGCAAATCGTTCCGGTTGCCAGGTGCAGATTGCACAGCGCATTGGTGTGCCAGGTGCCGTGGATGCTCTGGTTAAGGCCCATGGTCCAGCAGCTCATCCAGTCCTTCGCCGCACGGATCCAGGCGGCGGCCTGGCGGATATCGGCTTCAGCCAAACCGGTGATTTCAGCAACCCGCGCCGGCGTGTAATCGCCGAGGAAAGCCGGCATCTCGTCCCAGCCCTCGGTGTAGCGCGCGATGAAGTCGTTATCGGTATGGCCGTTTTCGTGCAGCAGGTGCAGCAGGCCGTTGATCAGGGCGAGGTCGGTGCCGGGACGGATCTGCAGGAACAGGCCGGCCTTGTCGGCGGTGGCGCTGCGTCGCGGATCGACGACGATCAGCCGCGCGCCAGCCTTGAGCCGGTCGAGCAGACGCAGGAAAAGGATCGGATGACAGTCGGCCATATTGGCGCCGATGACGAAGAACACCTCGGCGTGTTCAAAGTCCTGATAGCTGCCCGGCGGGCCGTCCGCGCCCAGCGACAACTTGTAGCCGCTGCCAGCGCTGGCCATGCACAGGCGCGAGTTGGATTCGATATGCCGGCTGCGGATAAAGCCCTTCACCAGCTTGTTCGCCAGGTATTGGGCTTCCAGCGACATCTGCCCGGACACATACAGCGCCACGGCGTCCGGCCCGTCGCGGTCGATGATTGCGCGCAGGCGGCGGGCGGTCTGCTCGATGGCCTGGTCGATCCCCAGACGCACCGGGTCGCGCTGACGCTGATCGCGCAGAAAAGCCCATTCCATGCGCCCGGACTCGCGCAGCGGCTGATGGCAGCTCAGCCCTTTGGTGCAGAGCCGGCCGAAATTGCTCGGATGCTGCTTGTCCCCGCTGACCTTGGTCACCCGGTTGTCGGTCACGCTCATGACGATGCCGCAACCGACACCGCAATACGGACAGACACTGCGCACCGTCGTGCTGGTCATGGCCCTGACTCCCCTGCCTTGCGCAAAAACAAAAAGGCGCCCTGCCGCTCCGGCCTGATAAACAGGGGAGCAGCACGGCGCCTTTGTCGTGAACGGGGCAATCGACGTTGATTGCCTGATAGGCAGTTGAAAGCAAGGTGCGCGCCAGAGTGCTCGAAGCCCTGATTCATTGGGCGTGGCGGTCTGGCGTAAGGAAATGGCTGCACCGTGATGGTGAGCTGTGCACCAAGGCGCGGCATGGTGTGCGGGAGAAATCGCAGGCACAAAAAAAGCGACCCTAAGGTCGCTTTCTTTGTAACTTCCGGGTGTTCAGTGGGCCCTGGAAGTTGAATATGGCGCAGCGGACGGGACTCGAACCCGCGACCCCCGGCGTGACAGGCCGGTATTCTAACCGACTGAACTACCGCTGCGCTTAACACTGAGTGGTGGGTGATGACGGGATCGAACCGCCGACCCTCTGCTTGTAAGGCAGATGCTCTCCCGGCTGAGCTAATCACCCTTCGTCTCGGTGTGGCGCGCATTCTACGGAGCACCCCAAGGTCTGTAAAGCACTTTTTGAAAAAAATTTTTCAGGCGTTCCAACGACTTAGCGGGGTTGGCCTCAGCGGGTCCGTCGGAGAATAATGCCCCCCTTATATAGAGAGGAGTGATCCGCCCCATGTGGTTCAAAAACCTGCTGAGCTACCGCCTGACCCAGGACATCCCGTTCGATGCCGAAGCACTGGAAACTGCACTGGCCACCAAGCCCGCTCGCCCATGCGCCAGCCAGGAGTTGACCACCTACGGTTTTGTCGCCCCCTTCGGCAAAGGCGAAGACGCGCCGCTGGTGCATGTCAGTGGTGACTTCCTGCTGATCGCCGCGCGCAAGGAAGAGCGCATTCTGCCCGGCAGCGTCGTGCGCGACGCGGTCAAGGAGAAGGTCGAAGAGATCGAGGCCGAGCAAATGCGCAAGGTCTACAAGAAGGAACGCGACCAGATCAAGGACGAGATCATCCAGGCCTTCCTGCCGCGTGCCTTTATCCGCCGCGCCATGGTCTTCGCCGCCATCGCGCCGAAGCTGGGCCTGGTGCTGGTCAACTCGGCGAGCGCCAAGCGCGCCGAAGACCTGCTGTCGACCCTGCGTGAAGTGATGGGCTCGCTGCCGGTGCGTCCGGTGACCGTGAAGATCGCCCCGACCGCCACCATGACCGACTGGGTGAAAAGCCAGAAAGCCGCCCCGGACTTCTATGTCCTGGACGAATGCGAACTGCGCGACACCCACGAAGACGGCGGCATCGTCCGCTGCAAGCGCCAGGACCTGACCAGCGACGAGATCCAGATGCACCTGGGCACCGGCAAGCAGGTCACTCAGTTGGCCCTGGCCTGGCAGGACAAACTGTCGTTCGTCCTCGACGACAAGATGGTCATCAAGCGCCTGAAGTTCGAAGAACTGCTGCAAGACCAGGCCGAGGAAGACGGCGGCGAGGAGGCCCTGGGCCAGCTCGACGCCAGCTTCACCCTGATGATGCTGACCTTCACCGAGTTCCTGCCGGCGCTGTTCGAAGCGCTGGGCGGTGAAGATATTCCGCAAGGCATCTGATGAAGCGCGGGGCCGCAGTTGCGGCCCCGCCTACATCCTGTTTGCCCTTCGCACCAAGACTGTGCACTATACTGCGCACTGCGAGGACGGCCTCGCGACGCACCGCGTGGCCATCCGGGGACGGCCCCATCACCTGATGGAGTAACGAGCATGTCCTGGATCATTCTGTTTTTCGCCGGCCTTTTCGAAGTCGGCTGGGCTGTCGGCCTGAAATACACCGACGGCTTTACCCGCCCCCTGCCCACCGCCCTCACCGTCGCCGCCATGGCGGTCAGCCTTGGCTTGCTCGGCCTTGCCATGAAGGAATTGCCGCTGGGCACTGCCTATGCAATCTGGACCGGCGTCGGCGCGGTGGGCACGGTCATCGCCGGGATCATCCTGTTCGGTGAGTCGATGGCGCTGGTGCGGCTACTCAGCGTTGCGCTGATCGTCGCCGGCCTGATTGGATTGAAGGTCAGCGCAAGCTGACCTTCGTCGCTCACGTCACTTAGCGAATCTCGCCGCGCAACGCCCTTACTCGTTCGCGCAACAGCGCCGGCTCCGCCTGTTCTCCCGCAACAGCGGGGCCGGCCACCAGGGTCACCCGCGACCAGAATCGGCGGAAGAAACCCTTGCCCGGATCGCGACTGAAGAAACTCCCCCACAACCCCTGCAACGCCAACGGAATCACCGGCACCGGCGTGCGCTGCAGAATCAGCTTCATCCCGCCCTTGAACTCGTCGATCTCGCCATCGCCGGTCAGCTTGCCTTCCGGGAAGATGCACACCAGCTCACCGTCCTCCAGGTACGCGGCAATCCGCTCGAAGGCTCGCTCGTAGGTGGCGAGGTCTTCACTGCGCCCGGCAATCGGGATGGCGCCGGCGGTGCGGAAGATGAAGTTCAGCACCGGCAGGTTGTAGATCTTGTAGTACATGACAAAGCGCATCGGCCTACGCACCGCACCGGCGATCAGCAACGCATCGACGAACGATACGTGGTTGCACACCAGCAGCGCCGCGCCTTCGTCCGGAATCTGCTCCAGGTCGCGGTGCTTGACCCGGTACATGGAATGGCTCAGCAGCCAGATCATGAAGCGCATGCTGAATTCGGGAACGATGCTGAAGATGTAGGCGTTCACCGCAATATTGAGCAGGGACACCACCAGGAACAGCTCGGGAATCTCCAGCCCGGCCACACCCAACAGAACCATGGTGACAACGGCCGAGACCACCATGAACAGCGCATTGAGGATGTTGTTCGCGGCGATGACCCGGGCCCGTTGGTCTTCCGGGGTGCGCGCCTGGATCAGCGCGTACAGCGGCACGATATAGAAGCCGCCGAACACGCCGAGGCCGACAATCGACAGCAGGATCCACCAGGCCTTGGCCATGCCCAGCAGCGCCAGCCAGTCATACGGCGCGATGCCGGCCGGGATATCGCCGGAATGCCACCACCAGAGCAGGCCAAACAGGGTCAGACCGAAGGAACCGAACGGCACCAGGCCGATTTCCACCTTGCGCCCGCTCAAGCGCTCGCAGAGCAGCGAGCCGAGGGCGATGCCCACCGAGAACAGGGTCAGGATCAGGGTGACCACGGTTTCATCACCGTGCATCCACACCTGGGCATACGCCGGGATTTGCGTCAGGTAAATCGCCCCGACAAACCAGAACCACGAGTTACCGACAATCGAACGCGACACCGCCGGGGTCTGCCGCAAGCCCATGCGCAGGGTCGCGCCGGTCTGGGCGACGATATTCCATTGCAGCTTGAGTTCCGGCGACGCCGCGGCAGCCCGGGGAATGGCGCGACTGGCGAGATAACCGAGCACCGCGGTGCCGACGATGCCACTGGCCACCACCGGGGCGTAAGTGCTGCTGGACATCATCACCCCGGCGGCGATGGTGCCGGCGAGGATCGCCAGGAACGTGCCCATCTCCACCAGGCCGTTGCCGCCGACCAGTTCTTCTTCACGCAGGGCCTGGGGCAGGATCGAGTACTTCACCGGGCCGAACAACGCCGAGTGCGTGCCCATGGCGAACAGCGCCAGGAGCATCAGCCACAACTGGTTATAAAGGAAGCCGACCGCGCCGATGCTCATGATCACCACCTCGGCCAGCTTGATCGCGCGGATCAGGGCGTCCTTGGTGTACTTCTCGCCGAATTGCCCGGCCAGCGCCGAGAACAGGAAGAACGGCAAGATGAACAGCAGTGCACAGAGGTTGACCAGCATCGAGCCATCGCCGCCGATGCTGAGCTTGTAGAGGATCGCCAGGATCAACGACTGCTTGTACAGGTTGTCGTTGAATGCCCCCAGCGACTGGGTAATGAAGAAGGGCAAGAAGCGGCGTTTCTTGAGCAAGGCGAACTGCGAGGTGTGGCTCATCGTCCATGTACCTGAGTGGGCTTTGTGATTTGAGGCGCCGAGCGCGAGAAAAGCCACACTTTGCCGGATTGGCCGTCTTTCAATCCAGTGCCGCTTGCCACGATCGGTCAGCCCTTCTTGCGGCCACAATCGGCAATACACGGCGAAACGAACAACTCGCCCCGCCACGCCCCGCGCACGGTGCGCCAGGCCACCACCGACCACATCCCGATCAACGCCAGCACCAGCACGCCGCCGAGGGTCTGGAAGAATCCGAGCTTGAGCCACACCGCCAGTTTCAGCGTCGCCAGGGCGTACACCCCCAGCGGGAAGGTAAAGCCCCACCAGCCGAGGTTGAACGGCATGCCCTGATGCAGGTGACGCAGGGTGATCAGCACCGCGGTCAGCAACCACCAGAACCCACAGCCCCAGAGCACGATCCCGGCGATCAGGCCCAGGCCGCGGGCGATTTCGCCAAAGCCGGCCAAGCCGTTGGCGGCGAAGATCGCCGGGGCATCACCGCCGAGCAGCAGCATGCCGAGCGCGCCGGTGCCGATGGGGCCGAGCGCCAGCCAGCTCGAGGCGGCCATGTGCGCCGGTGGCAGTTTGTGCAGGGCCATGCGCAGGATAAGGATGGTCAGGATGCTGAACGCCACTGGCAACGACACCGCCCACAGCACATAACTGGTGATCAGCACCTGGAACTGCCGCGCGGCGTCGTCCAGATGAACTGCCAGCAAGCCGCCGCTGGCCGCCGCCACTTCCGCCGCCACCACCGGCAGCAGCCAGACCGCCGTCATCTGGTCGATGCTGTGCTCCTGGCGTGTGAACATCAGAAACGGAATCGCCACGCCACACAGCAGCGCCAGCGCCACATCCAGCCACCACAGCGCTTCGACCCACGGCAGGATGCCGTCGCCAAAACGCGCGAGGCCAAACGCCAGGGCGCCGTTGAGCAAGGTCGCCAGCGCCATGGGAATGGTGCCGAAGAACATCGACACCGTGGAGTGGGCGAAGATGCGCCGCGCTTCATCGAAGAACAGCACCCAGCGCGCGCCATAAAGAACACAGAACAACACGAACAACCCCATGGCCAACCACCACAGCGCTTCGGCGACGCCCGCCAGTGCCGGCATCGCCTGCGGCAAGGCCAGCGCCAGCACACCGGTGCCCATAACCACGGCGAACCAGTTCGGCGTGAACTGGCGAATCACCTCGCGGGGATGGGCCAACTGGTTGAAAGGGCGTAAGGGATGGGCAGTGGTCTGGCAAGTCATGGCGGTTATCTCCTGTCCTCTGATGAGGTAGGAATGAGCTTACAACTGACAGGAATATCCATATAACGGGTATTTTCTCTATCTGTTATCGATTTAACAGATAACAGAACCCCGCAATTGCGCCACAACCCGTCTGGATCGCCGCTTCCCTGCGACACCCCGCCACTGCGACCTTGGTCGGCGCTGACGAAGCGTTGGCGGCATGCCAGACTGATTGATCGAGGCTCGCCGTCTGCCATGCCGGCCAGCTCACTTTTTGTTCGGAGTTGTCATGTCGTTGTCCAGCGGGCTGATCGCGGTGGTCGCCCTGGCCTATATGGCCATCATGTTCGCTATCGCCTTCTACGGTGACCGTCGCAGCACCCCGCTGCCACCGCGTCTGCGCGCGTGGGTCTACAGCCTGTCGCTGGCGGTGTACTGCACCAGTTGGACGTTCTTCGGCGCGGTCGGCCAGGCCGCCGAACAACTCTGGGCGTTCCTGCCGATCTACCTCGGGCCGGTGCTGCTGATGATCTTCGCGCCCTGGGTGCTGCAGAAGATGGTGGCGATCAGCAAACAGGAAAACATCACCTCCATCGCCGACTTCATCGCCGCCCGCTACGGCAAATCGCAGGCGCTCGCGGTGGTGGTCGCGCTGATCTGCCTGGTCGGCGTGCTGCCCTATATTGCCCTGCAACTGAAAGGCATCGTCCTCGGCGTCAACCTGCTGATCGGCGCCAACGCCGACGCCACCGGCAGCCGGGTGCAAGACACCGCGCTGGTGGTCTCGCTGGTGCTGGCGCTGTTCTCCATCGTCTTCGGCACCCGCAGTCTCGACGTTACCGAGCACCACCGCGGCATGGTCCTGGCCATCGCCTTCGAAGCCATCGTCAAGCTGCTGGCCTTCCTCGCCGTCGGCGCCTTCGTGGTGTTCAACCTGTATGACGGTTTCGACGACCTGTTCAGCCAGGCCAAGGCCTCACCCGCGCTGGACGCCTACTGGCAAGAGACCATCAACTGGCCGTCGATGGTGGTGCAGACCGGGGTGGCGATGATGGCGATCATCTGCCTGCCCCGGCAGTTCCAGGTCACCGTAGTGGAGAACATCGAGCCGCAGGACATGCGCATGGCCCGCTGGGTGTTTCCGATGTACCTGGTTCTGGCCGCACTGTTCGTGGTGCCGATTGCCCTGGCCGGACAAATGCTGCTGCCGGGCACGGTGATTTCCGACTCCTTCGTCATCAGCCTGCCATTGGCCGAGGCCCATCCGAGCCTGGCCCTGCTGGCGTTTATCGGCGGTGCTTCGGCCGCTACCGGCATGGTCATCGTCGAGGCCGTGGCGCTGTCGACCATGGTGTCCAACGACATGCTGCTGCCCTGGCTGCTGCGCCGCAACAACGCCGAGCGTCCGTTCGAAGCGTTCCGCCACTGGATGCTCACGGTGCGCCGGGTGACCATCGTGGTCATCCTGCTGCTGGCGTATGTCAGCTACCGCTTGCTCGGTTCGACGGCGAGCCTAGCGACCATCGGCCAGATCGCCTTCGCCGCGGTCACCCAACTGACCCCGGCCATGCTCGGCGCGTTGTACTGGAAACAGGCCAACCGCCGCGGCGTATTCGCCGGTCTCGCCACCGGCACCTTCCTCTGGTTCTACACCCTGGTGCTGCCGATCGCCGCCCATAGCCTGGGCTGGTCGCTGGAGCTATTCCCCGGCCTGGCGTGGCTGCACGGCAACCCGCTGGACCTGCCGATCACCCCGCTGACCCAAGGCGTGGTGCTGTCGCTGGCCGGTAACTTCACGGTGTTCGCCTGGGTCTCGGTGCTGTCGCGGACCCGGGTCACCGAGCACTGGCAAGCCGGGCGTTTCATCGGCCA
Organism: Pseudomonas sp. 5P_5.1_Bac1; assembly: GCF_025466015.1. Taxonomy (NCBI): domain Bacteria; kingdom Pseudomonadati; phylum Pseudomonadota; class Gammaproteobacteria; order Pseudomonadales; family Pseudomonadaceae; genus Pseudomonas; species Pseudomonas sp. 5P_5.1_Bac1. Next base: position 20,099 of record NZ_JANLNX010000082.1, read on the forward strand.
GCAAAGCAGCGCGCGGCCGAGCAACCGCTCGCTGCTGGCGGTGCAGATCGATGACCTGCTGCACCTCGCCGCGCGTTTCGTCGGCGAAGAACGTGCACGGCAGAGCTTCATCCGCTTCGCCTACCGCCAGGGCAAAGGCTTCAACCCCAACCAGAATGCCGACGGCGAGTGGATCGAACACACCGAGCGCCTGCTCGCCGGCGTGCTGGGCACGTCCTCGACCCGCGCAGTGGTCAAGGCGGCCATCGAAGGCCGCGACATGCAGCTCGAAGACGTAGTGCGCATCGCTGACGAAGCCTCGGAAGTGCTGCAGTTCAACCGCGCTCTGCTGCAAGGCGCCATCGAGAACATCAGCCAGGGCATCAGCGTGGTCGACCAGTCGCTGCGCCTGGTGGCGTGGAACCGCCGCTATCTTGAGCTGTTCAACTACCCGGACGGGCTGATCAGCGTTGGCCGGCCGATTGCCGACATCATTCGCTACAACGCCGAACGCGGCCTGTGCGGCCCCGGCGAAGCGCAGGTTCACGTTGCCCGGCGCCTGCACTGGATGCGCCAGGGCCGCGCGCATACCTCCGAGCGGCTGTTCCCCAACGGCCGGGTCATCGAGCTGATCGGCAACCCGATGCCGGGCGGCGGTTTCGTCATGAGTTTCACCGACATCACGCCGTTCCGCGAAGCCGAACAAGCGCTCAAGGACTCCAACGAAAGCCTCGAACAACGGGTCGCCGAGCGCACCCGCGAGCTGTCGCAACTGAACCTGGCGCTGACCGAAGCAAAAAGCCATGCCGAGGCGGCGAACAAGTCCAAGACCCGTTTCCTTGCCGCGGTCAGCCACGACCTGATGCAACCGCTGAACGCCGCGCGGCTGTTCTCGGCGGCGCTGTCGCACCAGGCCGAGGGCCTGTCCGGCGAGGCCCAGCAACTGGTCCAGCACATGGACAGCTCGCTGCGTTCGGCGGAAGAACTGATCAGCGACCTGCTGGATATCTCGCGCCTGGAAAACGGCAAAATCACCCCGGACGCCAAGCCCTTCGCCCTCAGCGAACTGTTCGACACCCTCGGCGCCGAGTTCAAGGTGCTGGCCCGCGAACAGGGCCTGGACTTCCGCCTGCGCGGCAGCCGCCTGCGGGTGAACAGCGACATGAAGCTGCTGCGGCGGATCTTGCAGAATTTCCTCACCAACGCCTTCCGCTACGGCAAGAGCCCGATCCTGCTGGGCGTGCGCCGCCACAAGGACCACCTGTGGCTGGAAGTCTGGGACCGTGGGCCGGGCATTGCCGACGACAAGCTGCAAGTGATCTTCGAAGAATTCAAACGCCTGGACAGCCACCAGACCCGTGCCGAAAAAGGCCTCGGCCTGGGCCTGGCGATCGCCGACGGTCTGTGCAAGGTGCTCGGCCATCCGCTGGAGGTGCAGTCATGGACCGGCAAGGGCAGCGTGTTCCGGGTCAAGGTGCCGCTGGCCAGTGAGCGGGCTATCGAGCCGGTGAAGACGCCGGAACAGGCCGGCCAGCCGCTGGCGGGCCTGCAAGTGCTGTGCGTGGACAACGAAGACAGCATCCTGATCGGCATGAACAGCCTGCTCAGTCGCTGGGGCTGCCAGGTCTCCACCGCGCGCAACCGGGAGGAATGCGCCGCATTGCTGGACAAGGGCCTGCGCCCGCACCTGGCGCTGGTGGACTATCACCTGGACGACGGCGAGGTGGGGACGGAATTGATGGCCTGGCTACGCACCCGCCTCGGCGAGCCGGTGCCGGGCGTGGTGATCAGCGCCGACGGTCACGGCGAGACCGTGGCCAAGGTGCATGCCGCGGGCCTCGACTACCTGAGCAAGCCGGTCAAGCCGGCAGCCTTGCGCGCCCTGCTCAATCGCCATCTGAGCCTGGTGCAGTAAGCAGATCGTTGGCCGGGTTGTCGCCGGCCTGCATGGCTCGCTCCAGCAGATCGGTCGGCAGGCTCTTGCTGGCCCGGGCGCCGAGCAGCTTGAGCTGCTCGCTGCGGCTGATCAGGTTGCCGCGCCCCTCGCAGAGCTTGTTGCGCGCCGCCGCGTAGGCCTTGTCGACCTGTTGCAGGCGACTGCCGAGTTCGTCCAGGTCCTGAATGAACAGCACGAACTTGTCATACAGCCAGCCGGCGCGCTCGGCGATTTCCTTGGCGTTCTGGCTCTGCCGCTCCTGTTTCCACAGGCTGTCGATAACCCGCAAAGTGGCCAGCAGCGTGGTCGGGCTGACGACCACGATCTGCCGGTCGAAGGCTTCCTGAAACAGCGTCGGCTCGGCCTGCAACGCCGCCGAAAATGCCGCTTCGATCGGCACGAACAGCAGAACGAAATCCAGGCTGCGCAAACCTTCAAGGCGGCTGTAGTCCTTGCTGGACAAGCCTTTGATGTGGCTGCGCAACGAGTGCACGTGCTGCTTCAATGCGGCTTGGGCGACATCGTCTTCGGTGGCGGCGACGAACTGCTGATAGGCGGTCAGGCTGACCTTGGAGTCCACTACGACCTGCTTGTCGTCCGGCAGGAAAATCAGCACGTCCGGCTGGAAACGCTCGCCATCGGCGCTTTTCAGGCTGACCTGGGTCTGGTACTCGCGGCCCTTCTCCAGGCCGGCATGTTCCAGCACCCGCTCCAGAATCAGTTCGCCCCAGTTGCCTTGGGTTTTCTGCCCCTTGAGGGCCTGGGTCAGGTTGGTTGCCTCGTCGCTCAGGCGCAGGTTGAGTTGTTGCAGCCGCTCCAGCTCCTTGCCCAGCGAGAAACGCTCGCGCGCTTCCTGCTGGTAGCTTTCTTCCACCCGTTTTTCGAAGGCCTGGATGCGCTCCTTGAGCGGATCGAGCAACTGCCCGAGGTGCTGCTGGCTGGTCTGGGCGAAACGCTGTTCGCGCTCGTCGAAGATGCGCGTGGCCATTTCCGCGAACTGCGCACGCAATTCATCCCGCGAGCCTTGCAGGTCATTCAGGCGTTGCTGGTGGCTGTCCTGCTGCTCGCGCAGCTCGGCGTCAAGGGCGGCGCAGCGGGCATCGAGGTGGCGCAGCTCGGCTTCGCGGGCGCTGCGTTCAAGGTTCCAGGCGTGGGCGGCATCACGCGCGTTATCGCGGTCGATCTGCAGCAGGTCCAGTTCGCGGGCCTGGGCGGCGAGATTGGCCTGTTTGACCGCGTTGGCCTGGCTGAGGTCGCTGATCTCGTCACGGCTGGCGTCCAATTGCGCCTGCAGGCCTTCCTGAACCAGAAGCGCGCTGTTCAGGCGCTCCTCGTGAAGGATCGCCAGGGCCTGGCGCTCCGCCTGCTGGCGTTGCCAACGCAACAGCAGCAGGCCCGACGGCACCAGGGCCAGCACCACACCCAGCATCACACTGGCCAGATCGATTGCAGCCATCGACAACATGCTCACCCCCGGAAAAAAGTCCCGCAGAGCTTAACAGCACCCGAGCGCGGTGCAGCACTCAGCCGCGCGGCAGTTGCCCCAGCAGGCGGCTGGCTTCTGCCGAGCCCTTGGCCGCGGCCTGCTCAAGCCAGTGGCGGGCCTGTTCCGGCTCGTTGACTTCGGGCTGGCTGCAGAGCCGGCCGTACTCCAATTGCGCCCGCCGGTCACCGGCCCTGGCCGCCTGGCGCAGCAGCTCATGACCGATACGCCGGTCGCGGGCATTGCCGCAATCGCGGCAGAGCATCTGGCCCAAACGGCTCTGCGCCACCACCACGCCTTCGCGGGCCGGCTGCTTGAGCAGGCGACCGGCAAAATGCTTGACCTGGGGTTTGTCACCCAGCCGCGGGCTGTCCAGCAGCCACAGGGCAACCTTCAGCGAGAAACGCCGAGGCTCGGGAACGGACGATGACGAAGGATTGGCGTCTGAGGATTTACCGCGAAACTTCATAAAAACAGGCAAGGCATTTCTTGGGGCGCGCACTCTACCCGATTTTTCCGACGATCGCCCGGCTCATTTCTGAAGTTTTTTTCGATTCCGCTGAAGTTTTTTCTTGACCTTTCTTAGGTGATTTTTTAGCCAGTACTACGCCCAAGGAAAATTGTCTGACAGCTTCCGACAAGCTAGCACGCCCGTCCTAGAGCAACCGCTCGGGACAATCCACAGAAGCTGTGGATAACTCGGTGGACAACCGCCCCTGACACCCCGCAAACCCCGGTGGAATGGGGCTCCCAGTCAAACTGTCGATTTTTTCACCAGCTCAAAAAAGTGTTTTTTTTCATTGACTTGTCCGTTCGAGCAAGTCAATGGCAGGCGTATCTCAGGCTGTTACAGCGTTGTGACACAGGTCGCTCCAAGTGTGTACAAGCGCCCCAAAGCGAGGCGGCTCACTGCACCATCACAGCGATTCGCGTCAAGAAGCGGGGCTTCACAGCGACCAGCAAAGTGGACATAATGCTCGGCTCGCCGGACGAAAGATAAAAAAGCTTGCCAATCCCAGGCGAGCCCGATACTCTTGCCGCCGTTAGTACCAAGCTGAAACTCATTCTGGCAAAAGCGGTCCTTGCAGCATCGCCCACTCTTCAGGGCCATCCTGCTGAAACAGGACCCGCCACTCGAAAGCTCCCCAGGCAAATCCATACCCGCCCTGCCGAGCCAAAAAGCAGATTGAACAGGATCCTCACCCAGAGGCGCAGAACCCTGCCCTGGTGTGTTGCCCGTCTTCTGAAGTACCTACCAGTCAGCCCAGGCGCCACTTTTTATTGCGCTCATCACTGGCTGCCCTGTTCCAGTCAGGTTCTCCGCATCGCCTCATTAAAGGCCAGCGTTACTGGAACGTTTGAAATATATACGGCTCAAACTTGCCGTATCTCATGCAGGAACTTCCAATAATGATGAATCAAAACACCCGTACTCAGGCTGCCATTCGCACCCTATCCCAGGCTTTTGCGCCACTGAACTGCATCATTCTCGCCTCGCGCAAGAACAGCTTCAGCTTCACCCTGGTCGACGAAAACGGTATCGCTCAACACAGCGAGCGCCTGTACCCCGACCAATACACCGGTGCCGAACCGCTGCAAGCGGTCATCGACCGGACCCGTCAGGCGCTCGTCGCCTGATGGACACACGCCCAAGCCCCTCATTCGAGGGGCTTTTGCTATCCGCATAGCCGTTCCGGCACCCTCAAAACACCCCTGTTTTTTAAGTACCTAACGGCATATGACCTATAACGAAAAGCCGGAAATGATTTAAAAACAGCCCTTTACAGCGCAAATATGACACTACACTTCAACTCAAGCGGCCCTGTCCGCTTCCGGCGGGCCTGACCCCCGACCACCTGCTGCCAAGCACCAGCGTCCCGCCGGCCACTTTCGAGTTCGAGGGCATTATGGGTATCGCCGCGAGCGAGTTGAGCCAATACGTGATTCGTCCGACCTTGATCTACCTGGACCGTCACTGCCCCAGCGCCGAAGCCTTGCTACTGGGCGTAGCGGCCAGCCAGTCAGCCCTCGGCGCCGCCCTCCACGATCGTCGCGGCCATGGCCTCTACCGCATCGCCGAACTGCGTCACCAATCCATCTGGGATCACTTTCTCGCCCGCGATCCGGAACTGGCCAGCCTCGTGCGTGGTCTGGCTAGTCAACATGCCTTTCTCAATGGCCCGCACCTGGAACTGACAGTCAACCTCCGTTACGCGACTGCCATTGCCTGGATGCTGATCGAAGAACAGGCGCCTCGATTACCCGATGCCGATGACCTGCTCGGCATGGCGAAAATATGGCGCCAGATCTTTCAGCCACAGGGCCGGCTGCGCGACTTCACCCGGGCCTGGCAGGCGTGCATCACGCCATTGGAACGTCAGGCATGTTAGGAAAATAACGACATCAGCAAACGGAAAGAATTGCCAACTATGGTCGGATTGTCCTACAAAACCGCTCTATCTCCGGCGATACAGCCTATAGCGCATGTAGGAAAATGTTGGTAATTTGCGCCCCGGTGATCCCCTGGAGTTTCTAATAATGAAAAAAGTCACACTCATCAAAACCACCCTCAGTCTTGCCGTTGCCCTGGCCTCTTCCAACCTGTTCGCCAGCGGTTTCGCGCTCAACGAACAAAGCATCAGCGGCATGGGCACCGGTTTCGCGGGCCGTTCTTCTTCTGCCGACGACGCCAGCACCGTGTTTGGCAACCCTGCCGGCATGTCGCGCCTGAAACGTGAACAAGTCACCGTTGGCGGCGCCGCCGTCATTGCCAAGACAGATATCAAGCACGCAAGCGGCACCTTCGGCGGCAGCAATGACGGCGACATGGTTCCCGTGGTTGGCGTCCCGATGGGCTACTACGTCAAGCCGATCGACGACCACTGGAGCTTCGGCTTCGGTATGTACGTACCGTTCGGTCTGCTGACCGACTATGAAAACGGCTTTGACGGCCGTTACTACGGGAGCAAGTCCGAAGTACAAGTCGTCACCCTGCAGCCAACCATCAGCTACGCCTTCAACGACAAGGTCTCGATCGGTTTCGGCCCGACCATCAACCGTATCGAAGGCGCCCTGGAATCCGCCGCGCTGAACCGCGTATCGCTAGGCCGCAACGACGGCAAGGTGAAGATTTCCGGTGACGACACCGCTATCGGCTACAACATCGGCATCCTGGTGCAGGCCACCGACAGCACCCGCGTCGGCCTGACCTACCACTCGATGGTCGACTACAAGCTCGAAGGCGACACCAAGATCCAGGGTTCCGGCTTTGGCCCGCTGAGCGGCTCCAAGTACGACGCCTCGCTGAAGATCAAGACCCCTGAGTCGGTGGACTTCTCGGTTACCCACGAGCTGGACGACCAGTGGACGATCTACGCGGGCAGCACCTGGACCCGCTGGAGCCGCCTGGAAGCCATCACCGTCAACAACGAAGGCGTGCCGGCGGCCCTGGCGCCAACCCTCGGCCAGATCAGCGAAGAGCAGAACTGGCATGACACCTGGGCACACGCCATCGGTGCTTCCTACAAGCTGAACAAGGAATGGGTACTGCGCACCGGCTTCACCGTCGACCAGTCGCCGACCAACAACGTCAACCGCTCGCCGCGCATTCCGACTGGCGATCGCAAGATCTTCAGCCTCGGCGCCGGCTGGAGCCCGAATGACGACATGACCATCGACGTCGCCTACTCCTACCTGTGGGAAGAAGACGCGAAGATCAACCAGACCACGTCGCCGACCGACCCTGCGCACTTCAAGGGTTCGTACCGCGCCACCTACGAAAACAGTGCACACGGCGTGGGCGCGTCCCTGACCTACCGCTTCTGATTTCGCTTCTGGCTGTATGAAGAAACCGCCCTCGTGGCGGTTTTTTCATGGGTGCGATTTGACCTTCCACTCGTCGCCCAGATTCGCCTGAAGAAACGCCTGGAACGCGCGCACTTTCGGCGTCATCGCCAAACGGTCGGTGACGCACAGGTAGATGTCCATCGGCTCGGTCTGGGCGTAGGCCTGCTCACCCCCCTTGTCCTCGAATAACCGCACCAGCTCCCCGCGCTCGATATAAGGCCGGGCGACGAACTCGGCGAGCCGGGTCACGCCGCCGTCGCGGGCAGCCATCTGGGCCAGGACGTCGATATCGTCGCTGATCAGCACATCGCCGAACTCGGCATCGAAGCGCAAACCATCGCGCACGAAGCCCCAGCGCAGGAAGCGCCCATCCACCGGGTAGCGGAACACCAGGCAACGGCGCTGCTTCAGCTCTTCCGGACTTTGCGGCCAGCCCTCGCGCGCCAGGTAGCCAGGGGATGCGCAACAGACAAACGGCACTTGGGCGACGTGTCGCGCCAGCAGGCCATCTTCAAGCTGCGGGGTGATGCGGATACTCACGTCCACACCCTGGCGGGCATGGTCGACTTTGTTGTCACTCGTAAGCAATTCAATCGAAAGGCGTGGATACAGCGCGCTGAACTCAGGAATCAACCGCCCCAGCACGTGACGACCGAACGCCGACGAAGTGGAAATGCACAGGCGGCCTTGAGGCTCGCTATCCACGGTGGTCACGGCTTGTTGTGCTTCTTCGAGGTCGCGTTCGATATGCCGGACTTTCTCGTAATAGAGCGTACCGCTCGCAGTCAGCACCATGCTGCGAGTGGTGCGGGCCAGCAGGCGGACCTGCAGGTGCGCTTCGAGACGGGCGATATTCTGGCTGACCGCGGCCGCACTCAAGCCGAGACTGCGGGCGCCGCCAGCGATGCTGCCGGCCTCGACCACCTTGATGAAGCTCTTGATCAGGCCCAGCAGGTTCACGGGCAATCTCCGGTATTCGTAAGCTTCCCTTTATAAAGACCTAAGACCTGCCCGTCTACTTGCGCCGCGAATGCCTTGTTAACCTGCGCCCACTCAACTGAATCCTTCGAGGAGCATTCATGAATTCATCCGCCGTCACCCGTCGCCCGAAGCTCGGCGTTCGCGCCACCCCGTACGTCTTCGCGTTCTATATGTCGTCCATCATGGCCATGCTGATGTGCTTCGTGATCACCGCCGCCAACAGCGGTGTCAACGAGCATTACCTGGGCAATGTGCTGCGGGCCTATCAACTGGCCATGCCGGTCGCGTTCGTCTGCGTGCTGGTGGTTCGGCCGATCGTGATCAAGCTGGTGTCGTGGACCGTCCACCCGCCGAAATGATCTCGCGCCGCATCAGGGCCGGGAGGCGATGGCTTTTTCGATGGCCGCCTTGAACTCCGGATCATCCGGCTTGGTCAGACTGGAGAAATTGGCCACCACCTTGCCCTGGCGGTCGACCACATATTTGTAGAAATTCCACTTCGGCGCGCTGCTCTGCTGCGCCAGCTCGCGAAACAGCGGCGTGGCATCGGCGCCGCGCACCCGCTGCGGCTCGGTCATGGTGAAGGTCACGCCGTAGTTGGCGTAGCAGACCTTGGCGGTCTTCTCGCTGTCGGCGTCTTCCTGCTTGAAGTCATTGGACGGCACGCCGAGCATTTCCAGCCCCTGCCCGTGGTACTCCTTGTAGACCGCTTCGAGCCCTTCGAACTGCGGGGCGAAACCGCAATAGCTGGCGGTGTTGACCACCACCAGCGGCTTGCCGGCGAACTGCTCGCACAGATCGATCCGCTCTTTGGCGCGCAGTTTCTGCAGATCGCCCTGGAGCAAGGCCGGGCAGCCATCGGCCAGGGCGAAACCACTGAAGCCGAGCAGGAGTGAGGCAATCAACAGGCGGCGTACGTGCATGAAGGTTCTCCTTTTGGGGTGCGAACCTTCAGCCTACGCCTAACAGACGCCCATGCCCAATTGCATCAGGGCGAGCCCGCCTTTTTGCCAGCCCCACCAGGCCAACGCCAGCAACAGGGTTGCCAGCGACAGCCCGACCAACCACAGACCGTAACGACTCACGCCGCCCCCGCCGTGGCTTGCAGACGCGCCACGGGACGCTCGCGCACCGGCCAGTTCAACGCCGCCGCCAGCAAGCTGAGGACGATGGAAATCTGCCAGACCAGGTCGTAGTTACCGGTCTGGTCGTAGACCACCCCGCCCAGCCAGCCACCCAGGAAAGCGCCCAATTGATGGAAGAGGAAGACGATACCGCCGAGCATCGACAGGTTGCGCACGCCGAACAGGGTCGCCACGGTGCCGTTGGTCAGCGGCACGGTGGACAGCCACAGCAGGCCCATGGCGATACCGAACAGGTAGGCGCTGAACGTGGTGATCGGCGCCCAGAGGAACAGCACGATGACCACGCTGCGCAGCAGGTACAGCCCAGCCAGCAGACGCGGCTTGGACATCCGTCCGCCGAGCCAGCCGGCGGTGTAGGTGCCGACGATATTGAACAAGCCGACCAGCGCCAGCACCGTGGTCCCGGTGGTCGCCGGCAGGTGCTGATCCACCAGGTAGGCCGGCAGGTGCACACCGATGAACACCACCTGGAAGCCACAGACGAAGAAGCCCAGCGCCAACAGCCAGAAACCCGTGTGCGAACAGGCTTCGCGCAGGGCCTCGCCGAGGGTCTGTTCATGACCCTGGGCCGGCAACGGACGATCCTTGAGCATGCTCACCAGCGGCACGATGAACGCCACCATCAGGCCCAGCGCCAGCAACGCCAGCGACCAGCCCAACCAGTTGATCAAACCGAGGGTGCCAGGAAGCATGGCGAACTGGCCGAACGAGCCGGCAGCGCTGGCGATACCCATGGCCATGCTGCGTTTTTCCGGTGGGACGGCGCGACCAACCACACCGAGGATCACCGAGAACGAGGTGCCGGACAGGCCGATACCGATCAGCAAGCCGGCACTGAGGGAAAGCGTGACAGGCGAGTCCGACATGCCCATCAGCACCAGGCCACAGGCGTAGAGGATGCCGCCGATGACCACCACTTTCGCCGCGCCCAACCGATCGGCCAAAGCTCCGGCGAAAGGCTGGGCCAGACCCCAGACCAGGTTCTGCAAGGCGATGGCAAAGGCGAAGACGCCGCGGCCCCAGCCGAATTCGGCACTCATCGGCGCCAGGAACAGGCCGAAGCCGTGTCGCACGCCCAGCGACAACGCCAGGATCAGCGCCGCGCCCAGCAACAGCCAGCCACTGGTTCGCCATACGGATGTCATTGTTCTTCTCTCCTGTGCCGGAAATTATTTGCGGGTATATACCCGCTTAAGGTCGTTAAAACTCAGGCCAACTGTTTTAGCAAGCGGACCAGCTCATCGCGCTGCGTTTCACCCAGGGTGTCCACCAGCCGTTCCTGCGCCTGCTCCCAGGCGGGTTCGGCGGCCTGCAAGCGGGCCTTACCCTGTTCGGTGAGCAACACCAGGCGATTGCGCAAGTCATCGCCCTCGGTCATGGCCACCAAACCGTCAGCCTGCAACACCTTGAGGTTGCGGCCCAGGGTGCTGCGGTCCAGGCCCATGGCGTCGGCCAAGGACGAAATACTGGGCTTGTCGAGGCGTTGCAGGTGCCGCAGCAGGGAAAACTGGGCGACATTGATGCCGAAGCCTTCGAGGGCCTCGTCGTAATGCCGGCTCACCCCTCGGGCAGCGCGACGCAGATGAGTGCAGATGCAGATACCGGTCAACATGAAAGCGTGTATATACCCGCACCTCGACAAACGCAACAAAACATTTCAGCCGAGCCCCAGGGCAAGACTCAACAAAACCACCGTTTCCAGCAGCTCCAGCAAGGCGCCAGCGGTATCGCCGGTGGTGCCGCCCAGTCGTCGCATCATCGAGCGACGCAAGGCGAAAAAGGCCAGCCCCGCCGCCAGCAATGCCACTGCCGCCGCCCCGCCGCCCATGAGCAGACAACCCGCGCCACTCAGCAACAACATCCAGGTCGCGCCACGACGCGGCAGGTGTTCGGCCAACGCCTGGCCGAGCCCGCCGGGCCGCACATACGGCGTATGGAGAAACAGCGCCAGCATCGCCGCCCGCCCTGTCACCGGCGCGAGCAACAGCAGTGCGCCCTGCCCCGCCTCAATCAGGGCCAGCAACGCGCAGAACTTGAGCAGCAGCACCAACACCAGCGTGACCACCGCAATCGGCCCGCTACGCGGGTCCTTCATGATGGTCAGCGTGCGCTCGCGATCGCCGAAACCACCCAGCCAGGCATCGGCGCTATCGGCCAGCCCGTCCAGGTGCAGGCCACCGCTCAAGGCGACCCAGGCGCTCAATAGCAGCGCCGCATGCAACAGCGCCGGGCTCCCGGCCAACACGGTGTTCAAGCCCCAGAGCAGCACACCGAACAACAGCCCCACCAACGGATAGAAGAGCAGCGACCGCCCGTTCTGCTGGGGCGATGGCATGTCCGGCAAGGTCACCGGCAGGCTGCTGAGGAACTGCAAGGCGATCCAGAATGGCAACATCAGCAGATCTCCCGCAACCGGCCACCCGCCTCGACATCCAGCCGATGCAGCGCACCATGGCCGACCTGCACCTGCAACAACTGCTCACGGGGCAACCCACGGGCGCGCGCCAGCAACAGGCGCATGACTCCGCCATGCGTCACCAGCAACACCCGCTGACCGGCATAAGCCAATTGCAACCGCTCCAACGCGGCCAGCACCCGCGCGGAGAACGCCGCCACCGGCTCGCCCCCCGGCGGCGTGAAACCATAGGGATCAGCCCAGAATTCGCCCAGCGCCTGTTCGTGGTCCTGCATCAGGTCGAGGGCGCTACGTCCTTCCCAATCACCGAAATGCAGCTCCTGAAGCCCCGGATCCAGCGCCAGCGGCAGGTCCAGACGCTCCGCCAGCACCTCGGCAAACCGCGCGCAGCGCTGCAACGGCGAACTCACCAGTTGATCCCAAGGCCCGGCCTCGGACACCGCAGCGTGCATCTGCGCCCAACCCTGCTCAGTCAAGGCGTCATCAAGGCTGCCGCGAAAGCCGCCGCCCAGTTCGGTTTCACCGTGCCGCAGCAGGTCGAGGATCATGCCGGACGGTCCGCCACCGCGGCTTCGGCGAATGTCGCCATCTGCCCGTGCAGGTCGCAGGCCAGGCGCAGCAGCGGCACCGCCAGCGCCGCGCCACTGCCCTCGCCCAGGCGCAGGCCCAGTTCCAGCAGCGGCTCGCCGTCCAGTTCCGCCAGCACCCGGCGATGACCCGGCTCGGCGCCGCGATGACCGAAGAACAGCCATTCACGGCAAGACGGATTGATCCGTACCGCCACCAGCGCCGCCACGGTGCAGATAAACCCGTCCACCAGCACCGCCACGCCTTCCTGAGCGCAGGCCAGATAAGCGCCGACCAGCGCCGCGATTTCCAGGCCGCCGACATGGAACAGCGCCTGCAACGGATCGCCATTGACCTCGGCATGACGCTTCAGCGCCGCCTCGATCACTGCCGCCTTGTGCCGCACACCCGCCGCGTCCAGGCCGGTGCCCGGCCCGCTCAGTTCGGTCGCCGGGCAACCGAGCAAGGCGCAAGCCAGGGCGCTGGCGGCGGTGGTGTTGCCGATGCCCATTTCTCCACCGATAAACAGCCGCGCACCCGCCTCGACCGCACGCAACGCGCTGTCGCGACCCGCCTGCAATGCTTGTTGGCCCTGCTCAGCGGTCATCGCCGGTTCGCGGGCGAAATTGGCGGTGCCGGGGGCGATGCGCAGATGGCGCACGCCAGGCAGATCCAGCGCCAGGTTCACCGTGCCGAGATCGACCACCTCCAGCCGCGCGTCCAGTTGCCGGGCAAGCACGCTGATGGCCGCGCCGCCGCTGACGAAATTCAGCAGCATCTGCCCGGTGACTTCTTGCGGATAAGCGGAAATGCCTTCGGCAACCACACCGTGGTCACCCGCGAAAATGCTGATCCAGACCTGCTCCAGCGCCGGCTTCAGCCGCCCCTGCAGCGCGGCCAGGGTTACTGCCACCTGCTCCAGCCGGCCGAGGGAGCCGGCCGGTTTGGTCAGTTGTTGCTGACGCGCCAGCGCGGCATCGCGCACCGATTCGTCGGCGGCGCGACAAGGGTTCAGCCACCAGGTTTGACTCATGATTCGGCTCCTTTGAGGAAAAGCGGCAGGCCCGCGACAGTCAGCACCACGCGCTGGCAACGTTCGGCGATGGCTTGATGCAACCAGCCGGCTTCATCGACGTAACGCCGGGTCAGTTCGCCCATGGGCACCACGCCAAGGCCGGTTTCATTGCTGACCAGGATAATCTCGCCCGGCAGCGTCGGCAGGCAGGCCAGCAGCGCGTCGCGCTCGGCGGCCAGGCGCTGCGGGTCTTCGAGCATCAGCAAGTTGGTCAGCCACAGGGTCAGGCAGTCCACCAGCAGGCAACGGTCGCTGGCGGCTTCGGCCTGGAGGACCCTGGCCAGGGCCACGGGTTCTTCGATCAGGGCCCATTCGGCGGGGCGGCGCTCGCGGTGCAGTTGCACCCGGGCGTTCATTTCACCGTCGAGCGGTTCGCTGGTGGCGATGTAGGTCACCGCCAGGCCGCTGGCCGCGGCACGCTGTTCGGCCAGGCGGCTCTTGCCCGAGCGGGCGCCACCGAGAATCAGGTTGAGCATGTCAGTCGAGCCCACAGAGTTGACGGAGCCGGGCGCAATCCAGGTGGGCATCCACCAAGTCGGCCAGGCGTTCGATATCGCGTTCGCGCAGGGCGTGATAGTCGACCCGCTGGACCTCGCTCAGCCCGGCCCAGCGCAGCAACGCGGCGCAAGAGTCCGGCGCTTCGAACAGGCCGTGCAGGTAAGTGGCGAGGATCTGCCCGTCGGCGCTGATGGCACCGTCGCGACGGCCATCGGCCAGGTTCACCGCCGGGCGGTCCAGGGCCGCGCCGCGGGTCACGCCGGCATGAATCTCGTAACCGCTGATCGCCGCCTGCTCCAACTCAAGGACGCCGCTGACATTGCGCAGTTGCTTGTGGGTTTCCAGCACCGTGGCGTAGTCCAGCAGGCCCAGGCCCGGACTGCTGCCAGCGGCGCCTTCAAGGCCCAGCGGGTCATGCACGTCGCGGCCAAGCATCTGCAGGCCGCCGCAAATTCCCAAGACCTTGCCGCCATAGCGCAGGTGCCGGGCGATGGCCGGCTCCCAGCCGCGCTCGCGAAGCTGCGCGAGGTCGCCGCGCACGCTCTTGGAGCCGGGCAGGATGATCAGGTCGGCGGGCGGAATCGGCTGGCCGGGGCCGATGAATTGCAGGTCCACCTGCGGGTGCAGGCGCAGCGGGTCGAAATCGGTGTGGTTACTGATGCGCGGCAGCACCGGCACGATCACTTTGAGCACCTGCGCGGCTTTTTCGCCCTGGCGTCGGTCGAGGCCGTCCTCGGCTTCCAGGTGCAGGTCGGTGACGTAGGGCAGCACGCCGAGCACCGGTTTGCCGGTGCGCGCCTCCAGCCAGTCCAGGCCCGGCTGCAACAGCGCGATGTCGCCACGAAAACGGTTGATGACGAAACCCTTGACCCGCGCCTGCTCGCTCGGCGAGAGCAACTCCAGCGTGCCGACCAGATGGGCGAAGACGCCGCCGCGGTTGATATCGGCGATCAGGATCACCGGGCAGTCCACCGCCTCGGCGAAGCCCATGTTGGCGATATCACCCGCGCGCAGGTTGATCTCGGCCGGCGAGCCGGCGCCTTCCACCATGACCACCGGCCAACCGGCGCTGAGCCGCTGATGCGAGGCCAGCACCGCCTGCATGGCGATGGCCTTGTAGTCGTGATAGGCCACCGCGTTCATGCTGGTGACCGCGCGGCCATGGATGATGACCTGCGCGCCCGTGTCGCTGTTGGGCTTGAGCAGCACCGGGTTCATGTCGGTGTGCGGTTCCAGGCCCGCGGCCTGGGCCTGGACTGCCTGGGCGCGACCGATCTCGCCGCCGTCGGCGGTCACCGCACTGTTCAGCGCCATGTTCTGCGGCTTGAACGGCACCACGCCGACGCCCTGGCGTTTCAGCCAGCGACACAGCGCGGTCACCAGCGTGCTCTTGCCGGCATCGGAGGTAGTGCCCTGCACCATCAGGGTGGTCATGGCGTTTCCTTGCGGTAGTCGTCGAGCGCCAGGGCCAGCCGCTGCCAGTCGGCATCCTCGGCGGGCAGGCCGAAGCGCAGGCTCGGGGGATGATCGAACAGGCGCAGGAGAATGCCGCGCCGGGCCATGAAGTCGTGAATGGCAGCGGCCTGGTCGTGGCGCAGGTACTGGAACAGGTCGCAGCCGCCGGCGGGCTTGAGCCCGGCGCTTTCCAGCAGCGCGGCGAGACGGGCGCTGGCGGCGGCGCAGCGTTCGGTCTGCTGGCGCTGGCTGGCCAGATCAGTGAAACAGGCCTGGGCCAGCGCCCGGGTCGGGCCGCTGACAGACCACGGCCCCAGCTCTTCGGCCAGCGCCCGCAGCAGCAACGGTTCGGCCAGCACACAGCCGAGGCGCACCCCGGCCAGGCCGAAGAACTTGCCGAACGAACGCAGGACAATCAGCCCCTCGCGCTCGCTGTACGCGGCGATGCTCTGCGCCGGCGTGTTGTCCATGAAGGCTTCGTCCACCAGCAGCCAGCCGCCGTGACGCGACAGGCGCTGATGCCACTCGAGCAAGGTGTCCGCCGGCAGCAGGCGGCCCGTGGGATTGTTGGGGTTGACCACCACCAGCACGTCGAGGTGGTCGAGTTGCCCGGCGAGCTGTTCCTCGCTCAGTTCCAGCACGTGATGGCCAGCGCGGCGCCAGCCTTCGGCATGCTCGGCATAGCACGGCGAGAGCACCCCGACGGTGCCGCGCGGACGCAAGCGCGGCAGCGCCTGGATCGCCGCCTGCGAGCCGGCCACCGGCAGCAGGTGCGAAACGCCGTAATACTCGGCCGCAGCCTGCTCCAGGCCATCATCGGTTTCAGGCAGTCGCGCCCAGGCCCGCAGCGGAATTTCGGGAATCGGAAAAGACCAGGGCGCGATGCCGCTGGACAGGTCCAGCCAGTCCTCGCGGGCGATGCCGTAGTGCGCGATCGCCCGCAGCAGGCGGCCACCGTGTTCAAGCATAGAATTCGGCTCCCAGGCACAGCAGCAACAACCACAACCACACGCCCTGGCACACCAGCCGCCAGCCGCGCTCGATGGATCCGGCGTCGGCCGCCGGGCCTTCGCCCAGGCGGGCGCGCTCGTGCAGTTCACCGTGATAGACCGCCGGCCCACCCAGCTCGACGCCAAGGGCTCCCGCCCCCGCCGCCATCACCGGGCCAGCGTTGGGGCTGTCCCAGCGCGGCGCCTGCTGGCGCCAGCACTTGAGCGCCAGGCGGGTCTTGCCCAGCAGCGCGTAGGTCAGCGCCACCAACCGCGCCGGCAGGTAATTGAGCACGTCGTCGATACGCGCCGCGGCCCAGCCGAAGCGCTCGAAGCGTTCGTTGCGGTAACCCCACATGGCATCCAGCGTGTTGCTCAGCCGATAGAGCACCACCCCGGGCGCACCCGCGACGACGAACCAGAACAGCGCGGCGAACACCGCGTCGCTGCCGTTCTCCAGCACCGATTCGGTGGCGGCGCGGGCCACGGCGGTGTCGTCCAGCTCGGAAGTCTGCCGGCTGACCAGATACCCCACACGCTGACGCGCTTCGTCCAGGTCGCCAGCGCGCAGGGCATCGGCCACCGGTTGCACATGCTCGCCGAGACTGCGCAGGCCGAGGGCGCAATACAGCGCGAGGATTTCCACCAGCCAGCCGATATACGGCAGCCAGGACAAGGCGGTGGCCAGCAGCGTCAACGGCACCACCGCGAGAACCCAGGCCGTGACACCATGGCTGCGCCAGCCGCGCCCGCCCGCGTTGAAACGCTGCTCCAGGCGCCCGGCCATGTTTCCGAACGCCACCAGCGGATGCCAGCGCCGCGGTTCGCCCAGCAGCGCATCCAGCGCCACCCCGGCCACGGTCAGCAAGGCCACACTCATTCGGTTTCTCCCCAGTGGTTTTCAAACAGCATGTCCGCCAGCGGTCGCGGCGTGGTCCAGCCTTCCAGCGCCAGCATCGGCGCCGGATAAAATTCGTGCACCGGACCCAGGCAGAGAATCGCCAGCGGCTTGGCGCCCACCGGCATGCCCAGCAGATCGGCCAGTGCCTGCGGATCGAACAGCGACACCCAGCCCATCCCCAGGCCTTCGGCGCGGGCCGCCAGCCACAGGTTCTGAATGGCGCACGACAGCGAGGCGAGGTCCATTTCCGGCAAGGTGCGACGGCCGAAGATATGCACCTCGCGCTTGTCCATCAGCGCGGCGACCAGCACTTCGGCGCAGTCGTTGATGCCTTCGACCTTGAGTTTCATGAACTCATCGGAGCGCTGCCCCAGCGCTTCGGCGGTGCGTATCCGCTCGTCCTCCACCAGCGACTGAATGCGCTGGCGCAGGTCGCGGCGGGTGATGCGGATAAACCGCCAGGGCTGCATCAGGCCGACGCTGGGCGCCTGGTGCGCCGCCTCCAGCAAACGGACGAGCAACTCGGGCGCGACCTCGCCGCCGCTGAAATGACGCATGTCGCGGCGCTCGCCAATGGCGCGGTAGATCGCCGCGCGCTCGGCCTCACTGTAGGCGTGTTCGCTCATGGTGCCAGCAGCGCCGCCGTCGCATCAGGGTTGGACGGGAAGTAGAAATGCACGTACGACGCGGTCAACCGGCCAAGGCGGTACACCGCTTCGGCGCCGCGCCCGCCGTTGGGGCTCTGGCCGCGAGCGATGGGTTCCAGTGCGGTGCTGGTCAGGGAATGGTGGTAGGTGTGCCCGCGCAGGGTGCCTTCCGGCAGCTCCACCGCTTGCAGGGCCAGCGCGGCCAGACGCTTTTGCATCACCGCTTCACCGGACAGCAACCCGGCCAGTTCGGCACGCTCGCCCGCGACATCAGTCAGCGCATCGAGCAGATAAAGCATGCCGCCGCACTCGGCCAGCAACGGCTTGCCCGCCTGATGGTGGGCGCGGATGGCCGCCAGCATCGGTGCGTTCGCGGCGAGGGTGTGGTGGTGCAGTTCCGGGTAGCCGCCGGGCAGGTACAGGCTGTCGGCCGGCGGGATTTCGCGGTCGTGGACCGGCGAGAAGAAACTCAGCTCAGCGCCCATCGCCCGCAGCAGTTCGAGGTTGGCGCCGTAGGTGAAGGCGAACGCTTCGTCGCGGGCCACGGCAATGCGCACGCCCTCAAGACGCCGCTCGATGCTGCGCGGCGCCGGCCCGCTGAACGCCACCGGCGGCGGCAAGGCCGACTGGCAACTGTCGCCCAGCGCCTTGGCGGCGGCATCGAGGCGCAGGTCGAGGTCGGTCAGCTCGCTGGCCTGGACCAGCCCGAGGTGGCGACTCGGCAGTTCGATCCCGGTCTCCCGCGACAGCCCGCCATACCAGCGCAACCCTTCGGTGAGGCTGCCTTCCAGCAGTTGCGCGTGGCGCAGCGAGCCGACCCGGTTGGCCAGCACCCCGGCGAACGGCAGGTCCGGCTGGTAACGAGCCAGGCCGAGGGCCAGGGCGCCGAAGGTCTGGGCCATGGCCGTGCCGTCGATCACCGCCAGCACCGGCACGCCAAAATGCCGCGCCAGGTCGGCGCTGGACGGCGTGCCGTCGAACAGCCCCATGACGCCTTCAATCAGGATCAGGTCGGCCTCGGCCGCCGCTTCCCAGAGCAGGCGCCGGCTTTCCTCGGCGCCGACCATCCACAGGTCGAGCTGGTACACCGGCGCGCCGCTGGCGCGTTCGAGAATCATCGGGTCGAGGAAATCCGGGCCGCACTTGAACACCCGGACCTTGCGCCCCTGGTTGCGGTGCAGACGGGCCAAGGCCGCGGTCACGGTGGTCTTGCCCTGGCCGGAAGCCGGCGCGGCGATCAGTACCGCCGGGCAATGCCGGGTGTCGCTCATAGTTCGACGCCCTTCTGGGCACGGATGCCGGCCTGGAAAGCGTGTTTGATCATGCCCATCTCGGTGACGGTGTCGGCCAGCTCGATCATCTCGTCCTTGGCCCCGCGGCCGGTCACGATCACGTGCTGCATCGGCGGGCGGGCCTGCAAGTCGGACAGCACCTGTTCGAGGTCGAGGTAGCCGTGCTTGAGGGCGATGTTCAGCTCATCGAGCACCACGAAGCCGATGCTCGGGTCCTGCAGCAGTTGCCGGGACACCGCCCAGGCCGCTTCGGCGGCGGCGATGTCGCGCTGGCGGTCCTGGGTTTCCCAGGTGAAGCCCTCGCCCATGACGTGGTAGCGCACCTGTTCGGGGAAGCGGCGGAAAAACAGCTCTTCGCCGGTGGCGTTACGGCCCTTGATGAACTGCACCACGCCGCACTGCATGCCGTGGCCGAGGGCCCGGGCGAGCATGCCGAAGGCCGAGCTGCTTTTGCCCTTGCCATTGCCGCTGAGTACCAGCAACAGGCCACATTCATTTGGGGAGTTGGCGATGCGCTCGTCGATCACCGCCTTTTTGCGCAGCATGCGCGCCAGGTGGCGTTCGTCACGTTCGGTGGATTCGGTCATCGGGATCTCCGCGGGCCACTGTCGGCGCGGCTTGTCCGCTGGCGCGACAAGGCTGGGGGCATCGACAGATGAAGGGGGTAGTGGCACACGGAACGCGCAGGAGCCGGGCGACGAGGCCCGGAAAACCGCGCATCACCCTCCGTGATGCCGTTGACTGTTTGCAGGCCGGTCTCCGGGCTCATGAGCGGATCTGCAGATCCTGGCCGGGCGCCTTCCCGGGTGACGACACCCAGTGGCCATGCGCAGCCTTGACTCATTTACCGTTGCGGGGGCAGCGCCGGAATCGCACGTCTGGCGTGCTCACCGGCTTCCCTGTTTCACCCTGTCGGCCGGCGGGCCACAGAGCACCTGAAACAAGCCGCAAAGGTTAGAGGGTTGGACCCGGAGCGTCAATGAAAGGCGCCCGTTACGAGGCGACCGATGGCGTTTCTGTCGTCTTGTGCAACACTCAGTCGAGTGATATCAAAGTGCCACGGTTTTCCGCTGTACTCGTACAACAATTACGAAAGGAGAGCAGCATGCAAGGCCTGATCATCAACAATCCTCGCCTGGAATTCCTGCGCCCGGCGCTGGAGCGTTGGGGCGAATGCATCGAACGCTTCAACCAGACCCTCGGCGACAACGAAGGGCCTTATTGGCAAGGCCTCCAGGGCAACCTCGGGATACTCTCGGCGGCCATCTGGCAAGCCGAGCTGGTCACCCTTCAGGATTTCCAGAGCAAGAAGCAACGCGACGAGGGCGAGCGGGATGCTCGCTGCGCCTTGCTGATCGCCAGCCGCGAAGAGTCGGCGTACCTGCATGCCGGCCAGCGCTGGCCGAAGGTCGGCCGGCTGGACCTGAGCGCGGCCTTGCAGGACGTCGGCGCCAGCGCGCGCGCGATCGCTTACCCGAGCCAATTGAAGATCGCCGCGCTGTTCGCCAGCCCGTGCAAGCTCGGCCAGCATGTCAGCCCCGAGGAACTGCAGGACCTGGTGGACGACCTGCAAAAGCACAACGCCTGCGCCATTGCCTGGTGTTTCCCGTATGGCTATCGAAAATTGCATGACGAGTTTGGACAGTACTATCCGGGCGTGGCCTTGTTGCTGAAGCAGGCCTGAGGATTGTCGGGGCCGCCCGCGGCCCCGACAATTGAACCTCCTTTCTCCGATCCACCTCTGACTCCTTATAAGCACCCGTTCCCCAAGGAGTCGCACATGTCTTCACTACGCATTGCAGTTCTACTGGCGATCACTACCGGCCTGACCGCCTGCGGTGACACCGCCCGGCTCCAGGTCACCGACGGCAGCGGCCCGGCGCCGCAACTGCCGGAACCGAACAAGACCCTGATCCCCACCGTGAACATCGCCCCCGCGGTCGGCTGGCCGAAAGGCGCCAAGCCCGCCGCGGCGCCCGGCACCCAGGTGGCGGCCTTCGCCAGCGGCCTGGACCATCCGCGCTGGCTGTACGTGCTGCCCAACGGCGACGTGCTGGTGGCGGAAACCAACGCGCCGCCGAAACCCGAAGACGGCAAGGGCATCAAGGGCTGGGTGATGAACAAGGTCATGGCCCGCGCTGGCGCCGCCGTACCCAGCGCCAACCGCATCAGCCTGCTGCGCGATACCGACGGCGATGGCGTCGCGGAAACCCGCACGGTCTTTCTGATGAACCTCAACTCCCCGTTCGGCATGACCTTGGTGGGCAACGATCTCTACGTGGCCGACACTGATCGCCTGCTGCGCTTCAAGTACGAGGCCGGCGCCACGGTGATCAACACGCCCGGCGAAGTCGTCGCCGAACTGCCCGGCGGCCCGCTGAACCACCACTGGACCAAGAACGTGATTGCCAGCCGCGACGGCAAGAAGCTCTATGTCACCGTCGGCTCCAACAGCAACGTCGCCGAAAACGGCCTGGACAAGGAAGAAGGCCGCGCGGCGATCTGGGAAATCGACCCGGCCACCGGCAACCACCGAATCTTCGCCTCGGGCCTGCGCAACCCCAATGGCCTGGCTTGGGAACCGCACAGCGGGCAACTGTGGACGGCGGTGAACGAGCGTGACGAAATCGGCAGCGATCTGGTGCCGGACTACATCACCTCGGTGCGTGACGGCGGTTTCTATGGCTGGCCTTTCAGCTATTACGGCCAGCATGTGGATGTGCGCGTGCAGCCGCAGGACCCGAGCCTGGTGGCCAAGGCCATCGCCCCGGACTACGCGGTCGGCCCACACACCGCGTCTCTGGGCCTGACCTTCGCCGAACCCGGCGTCCTGCCGCCGCCGTTCGACCAGGGCGCGTTCATCGGCCAGCACGGCTCCTGGAACCGCAAGCCGCACAGCGGCTACAAAGTGGTGTTCGTGCCGTTCAGTACTGCGGGCAAACCAGCGGGCAAACCGATCGACCTGCTCACCGGCTTCCTTAATGATGACGGCAAGGCCATGGGCCGGCCAGTGGGCGTGATCAACGACCAGCGTGGCGGGCTGCTGGTGGCCGATGACGTGGGCAATGTGATCTGGCGGGTCAGCAAGGCGCCTTGAGAACGTTCAGCGCTTGCGACACAGCGTCAGGCCGTCACCCAGCGGCAGCAGCGACAAATCCACCCGCACATCGTCACGCAGCGCCAGGTTCAAGGCCTGGATGGCGCGGGTGTCGTCGCTGTCCGGCTGCGCCTGCAACACCCGGCCGCTCCACAAGGTGTTGTCGAACAGCACGACGCCACCCTGGCGCAGCAGCCGCAGGGCCTCTTCGAGGTAGCGTGGGTAATTGGCCTTGTCGGCATCGATGAAGATCAGGTCGAACGCGCCGTCCGCCAGTGTCACCAAGGTGTCCAGCGCCGGGCCAGGACGCAGCTCGATGCGGCTGTCCACCCCCGCCTCTCGCCAGTAGCGGCGGGCAATGTCGTGGTAGTCGCCCGGAAGGTCGCAGCACAGCAGTTCACCGTCCGCCGGCAAGGCGTCGGCCATGCACAGCGCGCTGTAGCCGGTGAAGGTGCCCACCTCGATCAATCGGCGCGCACCGCTCAAGCGCACCAGCAGCGCCAGCAACTGACCCTGCTCGGGGGCCACCTGCCAATTGGCATTCGGTCGCGCGGCGGTTTCAGCGCGCAAACGCTCCAGCAACGGCGTCTCGCGCAAGGAGACGCGCCGCAGGTAATCGTAGAGAGCATCGTCGAGGTAAAGCGTCTGACCGGTCATCGCTTACCTCGGCGTAATCAGGGGTTGTGCGCCAGATGGTTGCCTTGCAGCACGCGCTTGGCGTTGAGGTAGGACTTTTGCCAGTAGTTGTTCGACAGGTAGTCGAGCCGTACCGTCCCGCCCGTGGACGGCGCATGGACGAAGCGCCCCTCGCCGACATAGATGCCCGCATGGTTGACCTGGCTGCCACCGTTGGTGGCGAAGAACACCAGGTCACCGGACTGCAAGGCGTCGCGGGACACGTTCGGGGCGCCCATGACGATCATCTCGCGGGTCGAGCGCGGCAAGGCGATGCCAGCGGCGTCACGGTAGACGTAGCCAATCAGGCCGCTGCAATCGAAACCGGCATCCGGCGTGTTGCCACCCCAGCGATAGGGCGTGCCCACCAGGCCAAGCGCGCGAAACAGCACGTCTTCGGCGACGGGAGAGAAATACACCTGAGGAGAAGTGAACGCCGGCTGGACCACCTGGGGCGGGGTCGGGGCGTGGCTGGAGCAGGCACCGATCAGTGCCGCCAGGGACAATACCGCTAAGCGCGCCATTATCGACATCGTCAGAACATCCTGTCTGAAGCTGCCCGGCTGGATGCCGGCAAAGTGGTGAGAATCAAGATTAGACGCTTTCTGTAAACACGCACGGCGACGAGCTTTTCAGCATCGTCGCCGTGTCCATGACGCTAGCGAAGGAATCAGTTGCGCGAGAGCGTGGTCGGTGCCATCGCCAGCGCGCGCTTGGCTTCGATGAACGTCTTGCTCCAGTAGCGATCGCCGAGGCTGTCGATACGCACGCCACCGCTGCGACGGCTGCTGGAGTGAATGAACTGGTTGTCGCCGAGGTAGATACCGGCGTGGCTGACGCGACCGCGGCCGTTGGTGCTGAAGAACAGCAGGTCACCCGGCTTGAGGTTGTTGCGCGAGACCAGCGGGGCATCGACGTTGATCATTTCGCGGGTGGAGCGCGGCAGGTTCATGCCAGCTTCTTCGCGGAACAGATAACCGATGAAGCCACTGCAATCGAAGCCCGACTGCTCGGAGGTGCCACCGAAGCGGTAGCGGGTGCCGATCAGCGACATGCCACGCTCGAGGATGCTGTCGGCCAGCACGGGCAGTTGGTAAGGCTTGGAGGTGGAGAACTGTTCCAGGTCCTGCTCGGTGGCCAGTTCTTCTTCGAACACCGAAACGTCGGTGGAAGACTGGGTGGCGACCTTTGCAGCGATTGGAGCGTGATCCTGCTGTTGCGAAACCGGGCTGTGGGCAGCGCAGCCGAAAAGCAGCGTCACGAGTGCGAGGGGCACGAGGGGTGCGAAGCGATTTAGCATGGGCACGACCGTGTCTGGAATTCAAAGAAGCCGAGACTATGCCTTCTATCGATTCGATTTGCAAATTCAATCGAAAAAAATGTGACTTTTATGTTCCGAGGCTCTGGGACGGCGTTTACCAGCCCAGCGTCTCCTTCAAAAACGGGATGGTCAGCTTGCGTTGTGCCTGCAGCGACGCCTGATCGAGGCGTTCCAGCAGGTCGAACAGCGCGCTCATGCTGCGGGTACCGCGGGTGAGGATGAAGTGCCCGACCTCGTCGGTCATGTGCAGGCCGCGACGCGAAGCCCGCAATTGCAGGGCGCGCAGCTTGTCTTCGTCGGACAGCGCACGCATCTGGAAAATCAGCGCCATGGTCAGGCGCGACTTGAGGTCGGCGAGTTTGATCGGCAGTTCGCGCGGCGAGCTGGAGGCCGCGATCAACAGGCGCCGGCCACTGTCACGCAGGCGGTTGAACAGGTGGAACATCGCCTCTTCCCACTCCGGCTTGCCGGCGATGGTCTGCAGGTCGTCGATGCAGACCAGTTCGTACTGTTCGAGGTGATCCAGGAGTTCGACGCCACGGTCGAGCAATTGCGCCAGAGGCAAGTAGACCGCCGGCTCGCCCATCTGCTCGAAACGCAAACAGGCCGCCTGCAACAGGTGGGTACGTCCGACACCCTGCTTGCCCCACAGGTAGATCAGGCTCTCGGTCCAGCCGGCGTCGGCTTCGCAGAGTCGCTCGACGTAGCCCAGTGCGGCGGCGTTGGCACCCGGATAGTAGTTGATGAAGGTGGCGTCATCGCGCAGACGCACACCCAGGGGCAACTGGATCGGTTTCATGCTGGCTGGGCGGTTGCGAGGAACCGCAAAGGGCCCTTGGTAAAAGTCTGCAAAGTCTATACCCGTGACGTCGGTCGCACAATGAGCGAAGACCACAAGGAAAATCAAAGGCTTGCGCCGGACACTCAGGCACGGCGCGAGCCTTTAGCCATTACTTAAAGGTCGGGGTCTATTTTCTCGCCATACATGTCCGACCTTTTATAGAAGTCGTGCGCATGACGCAGCAGCACCATGATCACCGCCGCCGCCGGCAACGCCAGCAACACACCGGTGAAACCGAACAACTCGCCGCCGGCGAGGATCGCGAAGATCACCGCCACCGGGTGCAGGCCAATGCGGTCGCCCACCAGCAGCGGCGTGAGCACCATGCCTTCGAGCATCTGGCCGATCATGAATACTGCGGCGATCCCCAGCAGCGGATAGATGTCGCCGCCGAACTGGAACAGCCCCGCGACCATCGCCGCGCCGATACCGATGATGAAACCCATGTACGGCACGATGGCCGCCAGCCCCGCCAACAGGCCGATCAGCAAGCCCAGCTCGAGGCCCACCAGCATCAGCCCCGCCGCGTAGATGACGCCCAGCGCCAGCATCACCAGCAACTGGCCGCGGACGAAGGCGCCAAGCACCTCATGGCACTCCCCCGCCAGCCCCACCACCTGCTCCTCGCGCTGACGCGGCAGCAGGCTGCGCAGCTTGGCCATCATCAGGTCCCAGTCGCGCAGCAGGTAGAAGCCCACCACCGGGATCAACACCAGATTGGCCAGCCAGCCGAGCAGCGCCAGGCTCGACGCGGTCGCCTGGGCCAGCACCGCGCTGACGATATCGGTGGTCTGGCCCATGTGCGCGCCGA
The DNA here is from genome assembly GCF_025466015.1 of Pseudomonas sp. 5P_5.1_Bac1. Classification (NCBI taxonomy): domain Bacteria; kingdom Pseudomonadati; phylum Pseudomonadota; class Gammaproteobacteria; order Pseudomonadales; family Pseudomonadaceae; genus Pseudomonas; species Pseudomonas sp. 5P_5.1_Bac1. Next base: position 46,054 of record NZ_JANLNX010000082.1, read on the forward strand.
TCGCCGCCTTGACCTTGTCGAACTTCCAGAAGCCATCGGCCAGCCCCAGCTTGGCCTGCACCCACGGCAGCGCCGCATGCTCCAGCCAGTCGAGCATCTGCGGCGTCAGCTCATAGAGGCGCACAAGCTGCTTGGCCAGCATCGGGATCAGCACCAGCAACATCGCCAGCAGAATCAGGCTGAACAGGGTGAAGACCACCACCACGCCGGCCGTGCGCGACAGCCCCGCGCGTTCCAGGCGATCGACCAGCGGGTCGGCCAGGTAGGCCAGGAGAATCCCGATAAGAAACGGCGACAGAATTCCGTGCAACAAATACAGCAGCACACCGAGCAGAAACACCATGCCGAACCACATCCAGCGGCGTGTATCCATCATCACCACAACTCCTTACCAGCGAAAACGCAGACCGTTGAACGGTGCGGGGGCCGGGGCAGGCGCGGCGCCGGAGGCATCCGCAGGCGCCGCCGGGTTGGTGACCGGTGCGACCGGAGCGGCTTCGGCCGGAACCTCCTGCAAGCGCGCCAGCCCCAGTTGGGCGCGCAACTGATCGGCGGTGGCGGTGGCCTCCCACGTCATGACATCGCCCTGGACTTCGGTGATACGACCGCCGAACGGCTCCAGCACGCGGCCCAGCTCGGCATAACGCTCCAGATTGACACCCTGCACCTGAATCGCCTGCTCGCTGCTGGCGCCAGGACGGGCGACGAAACGCGGCGCCAGCCGCTGGCTCACCGCCAGCATCACGGCATCGGCCAAGGCGGCCTGATCGGCGCCCTCGACCTTGCCCTGCTCGCGCTGCTCGCCCAGCCACAGGCGCCATGTGCCGCTCCATTTACCCTCAGCCTCGGTGGCATGCACGGCCAACAGGGCGTCGGCGCCATAACGCCCGGATGCCGCCTTGAGCGGCGCCGGGTCGGTGCCTTCAAGATTCTTCGCGGTGGCCACGAGCTGTTCGTCGAGATCGCCCAGTGGCAGGCGCAGTGGCAAACCACGGTGCTGGGCAGCGCGGCGCAGGGGCTCGGCAGCGCCCTGGCCGTCACCGATCAGGTTAGAACCCTCGGTGCCGTCATTCAGCCACCAGCCGAGGATCGCCGGGCGATTGTTGCCCCACAGCGCCAGGCCAGCCTTGCGCAGCGCGCGTTCAGTGCTGCCCGGATCGAACTCCACCAACAACGTCTCCGGCGGCCCGGCCTCGGTGCCGAACTGGCTGATGATCTGTTGCGGGTCCTTGCGCAATTCGGCAAGGCCCGGGTTCTGAGGCGCCTTCGGGTCACCGGTCAGGCGCAGCACCAAGGTATCCAGCGCGGCCTGGGTCGCCTGGGCCCGCGCTTCGGCGCCCTGCCCACTGACCGGCTCACGGACCTGATACAGCCCACTGAGGGTCTCGGCCTGGGCGGCGAGGCCGAACAACGCAACACAGCAACCGAACAGATAAGAACGCAAACGCATGAAGGATTCCTGTCCAGATAAAGGAAGAAGTGAAAGGTGACGCGTGAAGCCAAGACCCGCGCCACGGCGCAAAATTCACTCATGGGTCGGTGTTTCCCTTCCTATACCTTATACAGGCCGTGACAAGGCAACCACCCGCGCACGGAGAATCGATGTTTTTCACCGGATTCAGGCCCAGCCCGTCGGCCTGAGGATGGCCGCTGCCGGGCAACCCTGATAAAATCGCGCGCCTTCGCAGACCGCCGACGGTCAGGCAGGCGGATCTTTTTCCCGCTCCCTGGCAGGTCACGGTCGATTCCCCCGAATCCCTCCCCCCTAAAGGCCTGGATCATGAGCAAGCAACCCTCCCTGAGCTACAAGGACGCCGGTGTAGACATCGACGCCGGCGAAGCATTGGTCGAACGCATCAAAGGCGTCGCCAAGCGCACCGCGCGCCCCGAAGTCATGGGCGGCCTGGGCGGTTTTGGCGCCCTCTGTGAAATCCCGGCCGGCTACAAACAGCCGGTTCTGGTCTCGGGCACCGACGGTGTCGGCACCAAGCTGCGCCTGGCACTGAACCTGAACAAGCACGACAGCATCGGCCAGGACCTGGTCGCCATGTGCGTCAACGACCTGGTGGTCTGCGGCGCCGAGCCGCTGTTCTTCCTCGACTACTACGCCACCGGCAAGCTGAACGTCGACGTTGCCGCCACCGTGGTCACCGGCATCGGCGCTGGTTGCGAACTGGCCGGCTGCTCGCTGGTCGGCGGCGAAACCGCTGAAATGCCAGGCATGTACGAAGGCGAAGACTACGACCTGGCCGGCTTCTGCGTCGGGGTGGTCGAGAAAGCCGAAATCATCGACGGCTCCAAGGTCGCCACTGGCGACGCGCTGATCGCCCTGCCGTCTTCCGGCCCGCACTCCAACGGCTACTCGCTGATCCGCAAGATCATCGAAGTCTCCGGCGCCGACATCGAGCAGGTCCAACTCGACGGCACCCCGCTGACCGAGCTGCTGATGGCCCCGACCCGCATTTACGTCAAGCCGCTGCTGAAGCTGATCAAAGACACCGGCGCGGTGAAGGCCATGGCCCACATCACCGGCGGCGGCCTGCTCGACAACATCCCGCGTGTACTGCCAAAAGGCGCGCAGGCCGTGGTCGATGTCGCGAGCTGGGAACGCCCGGCGGTCTTCGACTGGCTGCAAGCGCAAGGCAACGTCGACGAGCACGAAATGCACCGCGTGTTGAACTGCGGCGTCGGCATGGTCATCTGCGTTGCCCAGGACAAGGTCGAAACCGCCCTGAACGTCCTGCGCGAAGCCGGTGAGCAGCCATGGGTGATCGGCCAGATCGGCGTCGCCGCCGAAGGCGCCGCCCAGGTCGAGCTGAAGAACCTCAAGGCGCACTGATGCCAAGCAAGACCTGCGATGTCGTGGTGTTGCTGTCGGGTTCCGGCAGCAACCTGCAAGCCCTGATCGACAGCGCCCGTGCCGGGGATTCCCCGGTACGGATCCGCGCCGTGATTTCCAACCGCGCCGATGCCTACGGCCTGCAACGCGCCCGCGATGCCGGTATCGACACCGCCGTGCTCGACCACAAGGGCTACGACGGCCGCGAAGCCTTCGACCAGGCCCTGATCGAATGCATCGACGCTTTCTCGCCGCAACTGGTGGTCCTGGCCGGGTTCATGCGCATCCTCAGCGGCGGTTTCGTCCGTCACTACGAGGGGCGCCTGCTCAACATCCACCCGTCCCTGCTGCCCAAGTACAAGGGCCTGCACACCCACCAGCGGGCGCTGGAAGCCGGTGATAGCGAGCACGGCTGCAGCGTGCACTTCGTCACCGAGGAACTCGATGGCGGGCCGCTGGTCGTACAGGCAGTCATTCCGGTGGCGCCGGATGACACGCCAGAGACACTGGCGCACAGGGTTCACAGCCAGGAACATCAGATTTACCCGCTGGCGGTGCGCTGGTTCGCCGAAGGCCGTTTGCGCCTGGGCGAACACGGTGCTCTACTGGACGGCCAGCCCCTGGCGGCCAGCGGCCACTTGATACGACCCTAGGAGATTTTATGCGTCGCGCCCTGCTCTTCGCCCTCGCCGTGCTCGCGCTGCCGCTTCAGGCAGCCGACCTGAAACCGTTCTCGGCCAGCTACACCGCCGACTGGAAGCAACTGCCCATGAGCGGCACCGCTGAACGCAGCCTGGAAAAGAATGCCAACGGCACCTGGAGCCTGAACTTCAAGGCTTCGATGATGATCGCCAGCCTGACCGAGCAAAGCACCCTGACTCTGGACAAGGACACCCTGCTGCCGCAGAGCTACCACTTCGAACGTGGCGGCCTGGGCAAGGCGAAGAAAGTCGACCTGGACTTCGACTGGTCAACCAAGATGATCACCGGCAGCGACCGTGGTGACGCCGTCAAGCTGCCACTCAACCGCGGCGTGCTGGACAAGTCTTCCTACCAGTTGGCCCTGCAACATGACGTGGCCGCCGGCAAGAAGAGCGTGAGCTACCAGGTTGTGGATGGCGACGAGATCGACACCTACGACTTCCGCGTGCTCGGCACCGAGAAAGTCACCACCCGCACCGGCCTGGTCGATGCGGTGAAGGTCGAGCGCGTGCGCGACCCGAGCCAGAGCAAGCGCATCACCGAGCTGTGGTTCGCCAAGGACTGGGACTACCTGCTGGTGCAACTGCGCCAGGTCGAGACCGACGGCAAGGAATACGTGATCGTGCTGCAGGACGGTACGGTCAACGGCAAGGCGGTCAAGGGCAACTGACCGACCTGCTTGCCGGCAACACCCGAAACCCCGCCTTGTGCGTAATGCC
>NZ_JANLNX010000104.1:0-47978 GCF_025466015.1 Pseudomonas sp. 5P_5.1_Bac1
CACTTATTTTTGCTGGGGTCAAAACACCCGAACCTGGGGGGGGGTTTTCATGGGCCGCGGCGGCAGCCCGGCCGCGCGGCGCGGCGCCAGACGCCCGCGCTCGGGCGACAGCAGGGTCTGCAAGGACGAGAACACGGCCTGGGTGTTGGCATCGACCTCACCGGCCGGATTGTCCGTCTCATTGGCCGGGGCGCGCGTCTCCAGCACCGCGTGGTCCTGGGCGCGGCGCCGGGGCAGGGCCTTGAGTTCAGGGAGGATGCCGGTGGCGATCAATAACTGGTTGGCCTCGCCGTACAACTGGTCGGCCTCGCGCAGCACATAGCGCTCGAACAGCTTGAGCAGGATCAGCTTGACCTTGATCCCCACGCCAAGGCTGCGCCCGGCACGCAGGAAGTATTCACACAGCAGGGTCGGCCCCAGCGGGTTGTTGCGGTCGTTGAGCGGCTGCTCCAGTAGGCTGTTCAAGCGCAGGGTCAACTGGCCCAGGGCAACACCGTCCCTGGCCAGCACCCGGGCGACCATGGCGTCCACCGCCACCGTCCGCTCAAGCTCGTCGCGGGCGACCAGGCTCAGGGTGTCGTGGGCCGGGGTGCGCGCCGGCAGCGCGGCCAGCGGATCGCCGTGGCCGACTTCCATGAAGGCGGCATAGAAGCTGTCGAGAAAACCGCGCTCGATGCTGTTGCGCTTGTGGCGCAGGTCGCGCATGGCTTCGAAAAGCAGGTTCTGATCCTTGCTGCTGGCGGCTTTGTCGGCCATCTCGAACAGGGTGTCGTCGGCGTTATCGAACAACGCCTGCAACGCCAGGCGCAATTGCAGCGCGGCCTTGTCACGCACATGCAGGAGGGCGACCGGCAGACGAGCGAGTGGCGCAGGCGACGCCTGGCTGGCGGCGCTTCGGAACAGCAGCACCTTCCCGTCTTTAGGCATCCCGGACTCCTTGCAAGGTGGATTTGGATAATCGTCAAAGCCATGACGCCAAATATTAGGCGCGCATTATCTTGAAAAGTTTCCCTGTCCGCCAGTGATTGGCAGGCGTGAGAGCAGCCATCTGTAGACCCGGTCACGGCGTGAAAGGCTCAACCCTCCCGACCAAAGGCGCGCCACGCCGCCGCCGTCGCCGTTTGCTGCACGCGCCACCCGGCCTGCCCTATAATCCCGCCACTTAGCTTGTGGAGCCTGTCATGCCGAACCTACGCCTCGCCGATCTGACTGCCGAAATCGAAGCCAACGTGCGCCGCGCGTTGCTGGAAGACGTCGGCAACGGCGACATCACCGCCCAGTTGATCCCCGCTGAACGTCTGGCCAAGGCCACCATCATTACCCGCGAAGACTGCGTCATCGCCGGTACGGCGTGGGTCGATGCGGTCTTTCGCCAGCTCGATCCGCGGGTCGCGGTGCATTGGCAGGTCCAGGACGGCGAGCGTGCCCTCGCCAACCAGGCACTGTTCCATCTGGAAGGCCCGGCCCGCTCGCTGCTGACCGGCGAGCGCAGCGCGCTGAACTTCCTGCAACTGCTGTCCGGCGTGGCGACCCATGCCCAGTCGCTGGCCGACAAAGTCGCCGATACCCAAGTGCGTCTGCTCGACACCCGCAAGACCCTGCCTGGCCTGCGCCTGGCGCAGAAATACGCCGTCACCTGCGGTGGCTGCCACAACCACCGCATCGGCCTGTTCGATGCCTTCCTGATCAAGGAAAACCACATCGCCGCCAGCGGCGGCATTGCCGAAGCGATCACCGCCGCACGGCGCATCGCCCCGGGCAAGCCGGTGGAAGTCGAAGTGGAAAGCCTGGACGAACTGCAACAAGCGCTGGCGGCGGGTGCCGACATCATCATGCTCGACGAACTGAGCCTCGATGAAATGCGCGAGGCCGTGCGCCTGACCGCCGGCCGCGCCAAGCTGGAAGCCAGCGGCGGCGTCAACGAAAGCACCCTGCGGGTGATCGCCGAAACCGGCGTGGACTACATCTCCATTGGCGCCATGACCAAGGATGTGAAGGCGGTGGACCTGTCGATGCGGTTGAGCCTGTAATCCATCCCGGAATTCCCCCCTGTGGGAAGCTGGCTTGCCAGCTCCCATAGGGTTCTCCATGCCCGCCCTCCCCCATGTCGTAATCCGACAGCCCCGGGACGCAACCGGGTCAATTCCCCCGCAACCGCTCAAGGTAAGGTATTCCCGCCGGAACGCCTGACCCGGCCCATGACAACACGCGTAGAGGCACGTCCCTTGAAGCGGCTTCATCAGATTCCCTAACGCTTCGCGGCGTCGCTTCGTCTCTGCCTCCAATAATCCCTTCAAAAGAGCAGAGTATGTCGAGCCTGAACGACTCCAGCGGCGGACAACTGTCCAACGGTTTCAAACCTCGTCACGTCACCATGCTGTCCATCGCCGGCATCATCGGCGCCGGGCTTTTCGTCGGCTCCGGGCACGCGATTGCCGCGGCCGGTCCCGCGGTCATACTGGCCTACCTGGCGGCCGGCACGCTGGTGGTCCTAGTGATGCGGATGCTCGGGGAAATGGCCGTGGCCAACCCGGACACGGGCTCCTTCTCCACTTACGCCGAAAAAGCCATTGGCCCCTGGGCTGGCTTCACCATCGGCTGGCTGTACTGGTGGTTCTGGGTGCTGGTGGTGCCGATCGAGGCGTTGGCGGCCGGCTATATCCTCAACCAGTGGTTCCCCGGGGTGGACACCTGGATCTATGCGCTGGCCTCGGTGGTCTTGCTGAGCATCACCAACTTGTTCGGCGTGGCGAAGTACGGCGAGTTCGAATTCTGGTTCGCCTTGCTCAAGGTCACCGCGATCGTCCTGTTCATCGGCTTCGGCGCCATGGCGCTCAGCGGCTGGGTGCCCGCCCATGAAGGCGCGGGGCTCATCAACCTGATGCAGGAACATGGCGGCTTCGCGCCGAACGGCATGGCGGCGGTGGTCGGCGCGTTCATCACTATCATGTTCAGCTTTATCGGCACCGAGTCGGTGACCATCGCCGCGGCCGAGTCGGGCGAGCCTTCGCGCAACATCGCCAAGGCCACCCGCTCGGTGATCTGGCGCATCGGCGTGTTCTACCTGCTGTCGATCATGGTGGTGATTTCCGTGGTGCCGTGGAGCGATCCGCAACTGGCAACCGTCGGTTCCTACCAGCGGGCACTGGAACTGCTGGACGTTCCCCATGCCAAGCTGATCGTCGACCTGGTGGTGCTGGTGGCCGTGACCAGTTGCATGAATTCCTCGATCTACATCGCCTCGCGCATGCTGTACTCCCTCGCCCGTCGCGGCGATGCGCCCGCGGTGGCGGCGCGAACCTCCGGCAACGGCGTGCCGCGCACGGCGGTGCTGATCACGGCGTCGGTCGGTGCCTTTATCGCTGCGTTGAATCACTTCGCACCGGCCAGCCTGTTCGACTTTCTGCTGTCCAGCTCGGGCGCGATCGCGTTGCTGGTGTACCTGGCGATCGCCATCTCTCAACTGCGCATGCGGCGCCTGCACGGCAATGCCCTCACCTTGAAGATGTGGCTGTTTCCGTGGCTGACCTATGGCGTGATTGTGTTTATCTCGGCGGCGCTGGCCGTGCTGGTGGTAACGCCGGAGCATCGTGCCGAAGCGACCAGCACGCTGGTGCTGGCAATGGCGGTGTCGCTGGTGGGGATTTTCGTCTGCCGCAAGCGTGGCAAGGAGTCTGCAACGGGGCTTGAGCGGGTCTACTGACAAACTGCGGGCAAAAAAAACCGCGAAGCGCCATCAGGCCCTTCGCGGTTTTTTTTCGATCAGAACGAAGCGTTCTGCAAGCCATCCAGGTAGCGCTCGACATCCAGCGCGGCCATGCAGCCGGCACCGGCCGAGGTGATCGCCTGACGGTAGACGTGGTCGGCCACGTCGCCAGCGGCGAACACGCCTTCGATGTTGGTGGCGGTGGCGTTGCCTTCACGGCCGCCGGCCACAACCATGTAGCCGTCTTTCAGTTCAAGCTGGCCTTCGAACAGCGAGGTGTTCGGGGTATGACCGATGGCGATGAACACGCCGTCGACCTTGATCTCGTCGAAGCTGCCGTCGTTGTTCTTCAGGCGGGCACCGGTGACACCCATGTTGTCGCCCAGCACTTCGTCCAGGGTGGCGTTGAGCTTGAGCTCGATCTTGCCTTCGGCAACCCGGGCGTGAAGCTTGTCGATCAGGATCTTCTCGGCGCGGAAGGTTTCGCGACGGTGGATCAGGGTCACTTTGCTGGCGATGTTGGCCAGGTACAGCGCTTCTTCAACAGCGGTGTTGCCGCCGCCGACCACGGCGACCGGCTTGTTGCGGTAGAAGAAACCGTCGCAGGTCGCGCAGGCGGAAACGCCTTTGCCCATAAAGGTTTCTTCCGACGGCAGGCCCAGGTAACGCGCGCTGGCACCGGTGGCGATGATCAGTGCGTCGCAGGTGTAGGTGCCGCTGTCGCCCTTGAGGGTGAACGGCTTCTGCTGCAGCGCGACTTCATTGATGTGGTCGAAGACGATTTCGGTCTCGAAACGCTCGGCGTGTTCCTGCATGCGTTGCATCAGCGCCGGGCCGGTCAGGCCATGGGGGTCGCCCGGCCAGTTGTCGACTTCGGTGGTGGTGGTCAGCTGGCCGCCAGCCTGCATGCCGGTGATCAGCAGCGGCTTCAGGTTGGCACGGGCGGCATAGACAGCAGCGCTGTAACCGGCAGGGCCGGAACCGAGGATGATGACTCGCGAATGACGTACTTCAGACATGACACGCTCCTGTCGGGCCGGCGATGCATTGCCGGCCCCGTAACGCCGGAATCACCGGCGGGAATAAAAAAGAACCTGCAAAGCACTTGGGGAAGGCTTATGGCTGCAGGTCCTGAAAACCGTTGAAGCGAAGCCTTACAGGCTCTTGGCGTTTTCCGCCAGGTAGTCGGCGACGCCCTTGGCGTCAGCCTTCATGCCTTTCTGGCCCGGACGCCAGCCGGCGGGGCAGACTTCGCCATGCTGCTCGGTAAATTGCAAGGCTTCGACCAGGCGGATCATCTCGTCGACTTCGCGACCCAGCGGCAGGTTGTTCACCACTTGGTGCTGGACCACGCCTTGCTGGTCGATCAGGAACGAAGCGCGCAGCGCCACGCCGTCATCGTGCTCGACACCGTAAGCACGGGTGATCTCGTGCTTGACGTCGGCGACCATGGTGAACTCGACTTCGCCGATGCCACCCTTCTCCACCGGCGTGCTGCGCCAGGCGTGGTGGGTGAACTGCGAGTCGATGGACACGCCAACCACTTCAACGCCCAGCTCGCGGAAACGGCCGATGCGGTTGTTGTGGGCGATAATTTCCGACGGGCAGACAAAGGTGAAGTCCAGCGGCCAGAAGAACAGCACGACGTATTTGCCGCGCAGGGAAGAGAGCTTGAAGCTGTCGACGATCGAACCGTCACCCAACACCGCCGCCGCATCGAAATCAGGGGCTTGCTTGTTGACCAGAATACTCATGGGAACTCCTTGAAAAGCAGGGATTCGAAGGCGTTGAAAAAGAATGTGCGCACTGTAGCGAGGGGGCAAAGATTAAGGAAATATCCTTAAACAATCCACCTTATAGACTTGCTCTATATAGCCCTTCATCGCGTGGTTCTTTTCCTATGGGCGACTTTTCCGAGGATTTGTTACAGCCCGTTGCGCCGCTTTCAGGCGGCTTTCGTCGCGTCGGCAAACTCGGTAAGGTCGGCGCGTTTTCCATCGCTCGGAGCCTTATATGCAAGCCCCTGTCCTTTCCGGTCCACAGTACCTGCGCGAGGGCCTGAAACTGGTCCTGAGCCCCGGATTGCGGTTGTTCGTGCTGCTGCCGCTGGCGATCAACCTGCTGTTGTTCGTCGGCCTGATCTATCTCGCCGGCCATCAGTTCAGCCTCTGGGTCGATGCACTGATGCCCACCCTGCCGCACTGGCTGAGCTTTCTCAGCTATGTGCTCTGGCCGCTGTTCGTGGTCCTGGTGGCGCTGATGGTGTTCTTCACTTTCACCTTGCTGGCGAACATCATCGCCGCCCCCTTCAACGGTTTTCTCGCGGAAAAGGTCGAGGTGGTGCTGCGTGGCAAGGATGAATTCCCGCCCTTCAGTTGGGGCGAACTGACCGCCATGGTGCCGCGCACCCTGGGCCGCGAAATGCGCAAGCTCGGCTACTTCGTGCCGCGCGCGCTGGCGCTGTTCATTCTGTCGCTGATTCCGGTGGTGAACATCGTTGCCGCGCCGCTGTGGCTGCTGTTCGGGATCTGGATGATGGCGATCCAGTACATCGACTACCCCGCGGACAACAACAAAATGAGCTGGCAGGACATGCTCGCCTGGCTGCGGCAAAAACGCTGGCAATCGCTGGGGTTTGGCGGGATTACCTACCTGGCGCTGATGATTCCGTTCGTGAATATCCTGATGATGCCGGCCGCCGTGGCTGGCGCCACGTTGTTCTGGGTGCGCGAGCGCACCTGATCCCCGTCATGGCCGGTGCCTTGCGCACCGGCCATCGTTCTGTTCTCCCGCCCTTACTTGAGCTGGTTGGAGAACTGTCCTACCGCATTCACCACCTTCTGCGCGCCGTCCTGGATCTCGACGATCACCGTGCCGGTCTGCCCGGCCAGGGCCAGGCCCTGTTCGGCCTGACGCTTGCTGCTGTCGATGATGTCCACCGCGGCCTTGGCCAGTTGCTCGTTCTGCTGCACCACGCGGGCGATTTCCTCGGTGGCGCTGCTGGTACGCGAGGCCAGTTGGCGGACTTCGTCGGCAACCACGGCAAAGCCGCGGCCCTGCTCGCCGGCGCGGGCTGCCTCGATGGCGGCGTTGAGCGCCAGCAGGTTGGTCTGGCCAGCGATGTCGCTGATGGTCTTGATGATCGAACCGATGATCTGCGACTGCTTGTCCAGCGCTTCGATGCCGCTGGCGGCGTCCTGCATGTAGGTTTCCAGCCCGCGCATCACTTCCACGGTCTGGGTCACGACTTCAGTGGCACGACGTGCACTCTCGTCGGTGGCGACCGAGTTGCTGTAGGCGATATCGGCCGCCTGCGCGACCGCGTTTTCCTGGTTGACCTGCTCGGTGATCACGGTGGCGAACTTGACCACTTTGTAGAGCACGTCATGGGCGTCGATGATCGGGTTGTACGAGGCCTCCAGCCACACGGTACGGCCATGGGCATCGATGCGCTTGAAGCGCTCGGCGACGAATTCACCGCGACGCAGCTTCTCCCAGAACGCCTGGTAGGTGGCGGAGTTGTACTCTTCCGGCTCGCAGAACATACGGTGATGTTTGCCGCGCACCTGCTCAAGGGTGTAGCCCATGGTGCGCAGGAAACGGTCGTTGGCGCTGAGCACCTCACCATTGAGGTTGAACTCGATCACCGCGGTGGAGCGCATGAGTGCCTTGATCAGGCTTTCGTGCTCGCGGGAGCTTTCGATGGTGCGGGTCAGGTCGCTGGAGTGCAGGGTGAAATACTTGACGCGGCCATCGCTGTTTTTCACCGGCTGCAGGATCGAACGCAACCAGGCTTCCTCGCCATTGCCCCGCAGCAGGCGGAAAGCACCGTTGAGGTGTTCAGCACGGTTGATCGCATGGCGCATGCGCTGATAGAAATCCAGCGGTTTGACGTGATCGGGGACGATCTCCTCGATATGCCGACCTAGCAGTTGCGAACTGTTGTACAGCATCTCTCTTTCGAAGTTGCCATTCACCGACTCGATGCGCCCGTTGGGGTCTAGTTGAAGCACCAGCATTTCACTGTCGAGGCTGCCTTTTACCTGTTCCAGGGACATCAGTTCTTCGCGTAATTCGAGAACTTCTTTTTTCAATTTGCTGTTGAACATCAACGCTCTCCTGGAGCGAAATCGTCATTCGGAATGTCGCTTTTATCGGCTGACAGGTGGCCATTCTTGAGCAGTAAAACCGGGAATATTTCGCGGTCCGGAAACGCTAGGGATCGGGCGTCACGGATACGTCACCAGAATGTCATACCGGCGCAATTTGGTCGCCGGAGACTGGCCATCATGACAACACTCCCGCTGCATATCACCCTAATCAGTGAAACCTTCCCACCGGAAATCAATGGCGTGGCCAATACCCTTGGTCGCCTCAGCGAAGGCCTGCGCCAGCGCGGCCACCGGGTCGAGCTGGTGCGCCCGCGGCAAAGCGATGACCCGCCGGGGCAGGCCGACAGTGACCAACTGCTCTGCCGCGGCTGGCCGCTGCCTGGTTATCCGGGGTTGCAGTGGGGACAAGTGTCGATGCACAAGCTGCTGCGACGCTGGCGGCGGGACCGTCCGGACGTGCTCTACATCGCCACCGAAGGCCCGCTGGGCCTGAGCGCCTTGCGTGCCGCGCGGCGCCTGGGAATTGCCGTGGTCAGCGGCTTCCACACCAATTTCCAGCAGTATTCCAGCCAGTACGGCCTGGGCTTGCTGGCCCGCGCCCTGACGCACTACCTGCGCTGGTTCCATCACCGCACCCACAGCACCCTGGTGCCCAGCCCGAGCCAACGCCTGAACCTGGAACGCCGCGGCTTCGAACGCCTGACGCTGCTGTCTCGCGGCGTCGACGGCTGTCTGTTCAACCCGGCACGACGCAACCCGGCCCTGCGCGACCAGTGGGATCTGGGCGAACACGATATTGCCCTGCTCTACGTCGGTCGCCTGGCTGCGGAGAAAAACCTGGGCATGCTCGGACGCACCCTTGAGGTGTTGCAGCAAAAGTATCCACAGCGGCGCATGCGCCTGGTGATCGTCGGTGACGGCCCGCAATGGGCGGCGTTGCAGGAGCAATTGCCGGATGCGGTGTTCTGCGGCCCGCAACGCGGCGAACACCTGGCCGAGCACTATGCCTCTGGGGATATCTTTCTGTTTCCGAGCCTGACCGAGACATTCGGCAATGTGGTGCTGGAGGCGCTGGCGTCAGGGTTGGGCGTGGTTGCCTATGACGAAGCCGCGGCGGGCCAGCATATCCGCCACGGCCATAACGGCGCGCTGGCGATGCCCGGCGACGCGGCCGCCTTCATCGACGCCGCCTGCTGGCTGCTGGAGGACCGCGAGACCCTTCGTCGGGTCCGCCTCAATGCCCGCCAGCACGCCAGCCGTCAGGGTTGGCCGACGATCATCGAACAGTTCGAAGAACACCTGCGCGATGCCTGCGAGCCGCTGCATCCCGAGCAGACGGCCCACAGCGACCGGAGCGTGTTGGTCAAACCAGGCTCGTCAGCGCCTCACGGCTGAACGGCAGGATCTCGGCTTCGCGGCCATCGCGTACCTTGGCGGCCCAATCCGGGTCCACCAGCAGCGCACGGCCGACTGCCACCAGGTCGAACTCCTCGTTGTTCAGGCGCTGCAGCAGGTTTTCCAGGCTGGCCGGCTGCGCCACTTTGTCGGTGTCCACCATGAACTGCAGGAACTCGCCATCGAGCCCGACGCTGCCGACCGTGATGGTCGGTTTGCCGGTGAGCTGGCGGGTCCAGCCGGCCAGGTTGAGCGGCGAACCGTCGAACTCCGGCTCCCAGAAGCGCCGGGTCGAGCAATGGAAAATGTCCACGCCGGCGTCGGACAGCGGCTTGAGGAAAGCCTCCAGCGCCTCGGGCGTGGTCACCAGGCGCGCGGTGTAGTCCTGCTGCTTCCACTGCGAGAAGCGGAAGATGATCGGGAAATCCGGACCGACGGCGGCACGGACGGCCTGGATCAGTTCGATGGCGAAGCGCGAACGGCCGGCCAGGTCGCCGCCGTATTCGTCGTCGCGGCGGTTGCTGGTTTCCCAGAAGAACTGGTCGACCAGGTAACCGTGGGCGCCGTGGATTTCCACGCCGTCCATGCCGATGGCCTTGGCGTCGCGGGCCGCCTGGGCGAAGGCGGCGATGACGTCCTGGATGTCCTCGTGGCTCATGCCGTGGACCACTTCCTGGCCATCCTTGAGTTTCTCGCTCGGGCCATAGCCCGGCACGCTGGCGTCCGGCTCGGTGCCGATGCGGCGCACGCTGCCCACGTGCCAGAGTTGCGGAACAATGCGCCCGCCCTCGGCGTGCACGGCGTCGACCACCTTCTTCCAGCCGGCCAGGGCGTCTTCACCATAGAAACGCGGCACGTTCGGGTAGCCATTGGCAGCCTTGTGCCCGACCGTGGTGCCTTCGGTGATGATCAGGCCGACACCGGCCGCGGCGCGGCGACGGTAGTAGTCCACCACTTGGGCGTGGGGCACGCCGCCGGGGCAGAAGGTGCGGGTCATCGGCGCCATGACCACGCGGGTCGGCAGCTCCAGGGCGCCCAGTTGGAAGGGGGTGAACAGTGGGTTGGCGGACATGTGGCGCTCCGTGGGGTGGCAAGAGCGCTTGAGGATAGGGTGGGGTTGAGGGAGGGCCCAGTACTATTGATTTGGGTGATTTTGCGGTAAAGGTCTGATGGTGGTCCTGGGGGCCTCATCGCTGCGGTTCGGCGCCCCAAGGCCAGCAAGGACTCAGGCCAGCGCCTTCTCGATCGCCTGCACCACCGTCGGATCATCCGGCGCGGTCCGCGGCGAGAAGCGCGCCAGTACGCGCCCGTCCTTGCCCACCAGGAATTTCTCGAAGTTCCAGGTGATGTCCCCCGGAAACTCGGCGCCTTCGCCCGCCAGCAGCCGATACAGCGCATGCCGATGCGGCCCGTTGACCTCCAGCTTGCTGCCCAGCGGGAAGCTCACGCCGTAGTTGAGGCTGCAGAACTCGGCGATCTCCGCCTCGCTGCCCGGCTCTTGCCCGGCGAACTGGTTGCACGGCAGGCCCAGCACATTGAAGCCCTTGCCCTTGTACTGCTGATAGAGATTTTCCAGCGCGGCGTATTGCGGTGTCAGACCACACTTGGAGGCGACATTGACTACCAGCACCACCTGCCCCTTGAACGGCGCCAAGGACAGTTCCTTGCCGTCCAATGCCTGCAACTTCAGGTCGTGAAATGCACTCATGACGTACTCCCCTCTACAGATCCCTGCCGGTCACCGCACGGATGCGGCCCACTAAAAAGGCGCCCGGCCTGCCGCATGCCCCCTTGCGGGTTGCACGACGGAAGGGCCAAGGCGCCTTCGCGACTTTCTGAGCTTAGCGCAGAAAATCAGTGGTGATGGCCACCTTCGCCATGGACGTGGCCATGAGCGATTTCTTCTTCGCTGGCATCACGGATGCTGACGACCTTGACCTTGAAGTTCAGGCGCTGGCCAGCCAGTGGGTGGTTGCCGTCGACGGTAACGTCGTCGCCGTCCAGGTCGCGAATGGTGACGATCTGCATCTGGCCATCCGGCGCCGAAGCGTGGAACTGCATGCCAACTTCCAGTTGGTCGACACCTTCGAACATGCTGCGGTTCAAGGTGCTGACCAGCTCGGCCAGGTATTCGCCGTAAGCGTCTTCCGGCTCGATGGTGACGTCCAGCTCTTCATCGGCGCCTTTGCCTTCCAGGGCTTTTTCCAGGCCCGGGATGATGTTGCCGGCACCGTGCAGGTACACCAGCGGGGCGCCGCCGGCGGAGCTGTCGATGACCTCACCAGCGTCGTTGGTCAGGGTATAGTCGATGGAGACAGCCTTATTGGCGGCAATCAGCATGGGGCGAGACCTTTTGCATAAGAATGTTGAGCGAGCAAGTGTAACCAACGCCTCGCCTGAAAGCGAACGCAACCCGGACAAACGGGTCAGCCGGATTACCGGGTTTCATCAGGACGAAGACGGCCACTGGGTGGCCGAATTGTCCTGCGCTCACACCCAGCACCTGCGCCACCAGCCGCCGTGGCAATCGCGGGCCTGGGTGCTCGACGCCGCCGAGCGTCAACGCCGCATTGGCCAGCCTTTTGCCTGCGGCTGGTGCGCTCAGGGGGTCGATAGCGATACCCTTGTCAATTGACTCTTTTGCACAGCTCATTTCGAGAAGCTCGCATGCAGACTTTTTTCATCGCGCCGACCGACTTCGGCGTCGGCCTGACCTCCATCAGCCTCGGCCTGGTCCGCACGCTGGAGCGGGCGGGCCTGAAGGTCGGCTTCTTCAAGCCGATCGCCCAGCCGCACCCCGGCGACACCGGCCCTGAACGCTCCACCGAACTCGTCTCGCGCACCCACGGCCTGAGGCCACCCAAGCCACTGAGCCTGGGCCATGTCGAGCGCATGCTCGGCGACGGCCAACTGGATGAATTGCTCGAAGAAATCATCACCCTTTATCAACAGGCCTGCGTCGACAAGGACGTGCTGGTGGTCGAAGGCATGGTCCCGACCCGGCACGCCAGCTATGCCGCGCGGGTCAACCAGCACCTGGCCAAGAGCCTCGACGCCGAGGTGATCCTGGTCTCCGCGCCGGAAAACGACGTGCTCGCCGAGCTGTCCGGCCGGGTCGAGTTGCAGGCGCAACTGTTCGGCGGCCCCAAGGACCCGAAAGTCCTCGGCGTGATCCTCAACAAGGTGCGCAGCGACGACAGCATCACCGAGTTCGCCCGCCGCCTGCGCGAGCACTCGCCGTTGCTGCGCAGCGGCGACTTCCGCCTGCTCGGCTGCATTCCGTTCCAGGAAGGGCTCAACGACCCGCGCACCCGTGACGTCGCCGACCTGCTCGGCGCCCAGGTGCTCAACGCTGGCGACTACGAAACCCGGCGCATGAACAAGATCATCATCTGCGCCCGCACCGTGGCCAATACCGTGCCGTTGCTCAAGCCCGGCACCCTGGTGGTGACCCCCGGCGACCGCGACGACATCATCCTCGCCGTGAGCCTCGCGGCGATCAACGGCGTGCCGCTGGCCGGCCTGTTACTGACCAGCGACAGCAAGCCCGACCCGCGCATCCTCGAACTCTGCCAGGGCGCCCTGCTCGCCGGCCTGCCGATCCTCTCGGTGAGCACCGGCTCCTACGACACCGCCAACCAGCTCAACGGCCTGAACAAGGAAATCCCGGTGGATGACCGCGAGCGTGCGGAAATCATCACCGACTTCGTCGCCAGCCACCTCGAAGCCGACTGGCTGCACCAGCGCTGCGGCACGCCGCGGGAGATGCGCCTGTCGCCGGCGGTGTTCCGCTACCGGCTGATCCAGCAGGCCCAGGCCGCCGACAAACGCATCGTCCTGCCCGAAGGCGCCGAGCCGATGACCGTGCAGGCCGCCGCCATCTGCCAGGCCCGCGGCATCGCCCGTTGCGTGCTGCTGGCGAAGCCGGATGACGTCCAGGCCGTGGCCCGCGCCCAAGGCATCACCCTGCCGGAGGGTCTGGAGATTCTCGACCCGGACCTGATCCGCGAACGCTACGTCGAACCGATGGTCAGCCTGCGCAAGAGCAAGAGCCTGAACGCGCCGATGGCCGAACAGCAACTGGAAGACCCGGTCGTGATCGGCACCATGATGCTGGCGCTGGACGAAGTGGACGGCCTGGTTTCCGGGCTGGTCCATTCCACCGCCAACACCATCCGCCCCGCGCTGCAACTGATCAAGACCGCGCCGGGCTGCAGCCTGGTGTCGTCGGTGTTCTTCATGCTCTTCCCCGAGCAGGTGCTGGTGTACGGCGACTGCGTGATGAACCCGCACCCGAGCGCCGCGGAACTGGCGGAAATCGCCCTGCAGAGCGCCGACTCCGCCGAAGCCTTCGGCATCGCGCCGCGGGTGGCGATGATCAGCTATTCCAGCGGTGATTCGGCCAGCGGCGAAGAAGTGGAAAAGGTCCGCGAAGCGACCCTGCTCGCCCAGGAAACCCAGCGCGGCCTGCTGATCGACGGCCCGTTGCAGTACGACGCCGCCGCCAACCAGGACATCGCCCGGCAACTGGCGCCCAACAGCCAGGTGGCCGGTCGCGCCACGGTGTTCGTGTTCCCCGACCTGAACACCGGCAACACCACCCACAAGGCGGTGCAGCGCAGCGCCGATTGCGTCAGCCTCGGGCCGATGCTGCAGGGCCTGCGCAAACCCGTGAACGACCTGCCGCGGGGCGCCCAGGTGGACGACATCGTCTACACCATCGCCCTGACCGCAATCCAGGCCAACCGCTCGATGGACGACTGACCCATGCTCGCTTCCCTGCCCGCGCCAGTGCGCGGAGTCATCGCCTCACTGCTGCTGGGGCTCAACACCATTGTCTGCTGCACGCCGTTGTTCATCGTCAGCCTGTTCAAGCTGTGCCTGCCGTTCGCGGCGGCGCAGCGGATCACCGACGAACTGATGCGGCGTATCCACGAAACCTGGATCAGCAACAACAACGCCTGGATCAATCTGATCGGCAACACCCAATGGCAGGTCGAGGGCCTGGCCGGGCTGGACTACCAGCACAGCTACCTGGTCACCAGCAATCACCAGAGCTGGGTCGATATCCTGGTGCTGCAATACGTGCTCAACCGGCGCATCCGGCCGCTGAAATTCTTTCTCAAGCAGGTGCTGATCTGGGTGCCGGTGATTGGCCTGGCCTGGTGGGCGCTGGGCTTTCCGTTCATGAAGCGCTACAGCAAGGCGTACCTGGACAAGCACCCGGAAAAACGCGGCAAGGACCTGGAAACCACCCGCAAGACCTGCGCGAAATTCCGCGGCAAGCCCACGGCGATCTTCAACTTCGCCGAGGGCACCCGCTTCACCGCGGCCAAGCATCGCCAGCAGCAATCACCGTTCAAGCACCTGCTCAAGCCCAAGGCCGGCGGCATTGCCTTCGTGCTGGATGCGATGGGTGACCAACTGGAGTCGATCATCGACGTGACCATCCACTACCCCGAGGGCGCGCCGGGGTTCTGGGATCTGTTGTGCGGACGGGTGCGGCGGATCGTCGTGCAGTTCGAGGAACTGGCGATTCCAGAGGATTTCCTCGGTCGCAGCTATGACCAGGATGAGGTGTACCGGGCGGAGTTCCAGCGCTGGATCAACCGGTTGTGGGAAGTGAAGGATGGGCGGTTGGAAAAGTTGAAATCGCGTTGAGAGCATCGCGACGGTTCGGCACCCCGACAAGCTCGCTCCTACAGGTGTTGCATGTCCCTGTAGGAGCGAGCTTGTCGGGGCGCCGAACCGTCGCGAAAATCACTGATAATTCTGCCCGGGAATCGGCTTCAGATTCACCTCGACCCGACGGTTCTGCGCCCGCCCGTTGGCATCGGCATTGCTCGCGATCGGCTGGTCAGGGCCCATGCCGCGCACGCTCACCCGCGACGAATCAACACCCTGCGAAGTCAGGTAAGTGCTGACCGCCTGCGCGCGACGCTGCGACAGGTCCATGTTGTGCTGGCGGCTGCCGGTGCTGTCGGTGAAACCGACGACTTCGATGGTGTTCTGGTTGAACTGCTTGAACGAGTTCGCCAGGTTGTTCAGCGGCGAATAGAAGCTCGGGGCGATGTTCGCCGAGTCGGTGGCGAAGGTGATGTTGCCCGGCATGATCAGCTTGATCTGGTCACCCTCGCGCTGAACTTCAACGCCGGTGTTGGCCATGCTTTCACGCAGCGCGGCTTCCTGGCGGTCGGCGTAGTAGCCGTAGCCCGCGGCGGCGGCGCCCACTGCGGCGGCGCCGATCAGCGCGCCCTTGCCGCGGTTGTTGTGGTCGATGGCGGCACCGGCGATGGCGCCGGCCAGTGCGCCCAGGCCGCCGTACTTGGCGGTTTTGCTCATCCCTGTGGAGCCTTGTGCCTGACCCTGGTTGTCATAGGGATTCTGGCTGGCACAGCCGGACATCAGGGCGGCGGCGGTAGCGACGATAATCAAACGACGCATGGTTAACATGGACAAGCTCCTGCAGTAATTCGTATAGGCAACGGACGCTCTTGGTCCTCTGCCAGCCTTGGAACGCGGCCGGGTGGAAAAATTCCCCGCGGGCATCAGGCCCGTACGAACGGGTTCTGGCGCATTTCCTCGCCCAGGCGGGTGTCGGGACCATGCCCGGCAACCACCGTCGCCTCTTCGTCGAGGCTGTACAACCGCTCTCTGATCGAACGAACGATAGTCGCCTGGTCGCCGCCCCACAAATCAGTGCGGCCAATTCCACGACGGAACAAGGTATCGCCCGCGATCAACAGCTTGGCGTCGGCGAACCAGAAACTCATCGATCCCGGCGTATGCCCTGGCGTGTGCAATGCCACGCCGCAGCC
Source organism: Pseudomonas sp. 5P_5.1_Bac1 (assembly GCF_025466015.1). NCBI lineage: Bacteria > Pseudomonadati > Pseudomonadota > Gammaproteobacteria > Pseudomonadales > Pseudomonadaceae > Pseudomonas > Pseudomonas sp. 5P_5.1_Bac1. The sequence goes on from NZ_JANLNX010000104.1 coordinate 16,032, forward strand.
ACAGGCCAGTTCCTCGTCATCCGCCAGCCAGCGGTCCGGCGAAGGGACCGGGACATAGGGCACGCCGAACATGCGGCACTGCATCTCGAGGTTGTCCCACAAGAACTGATCGTCCTTGTGCAGGTGCAGGGTGGCGCCGGTCTTCTCTTTCAACTGCCCGGACGCCAGGAAGTGATCGAGATGGGCGTGGGTGTGGATGATGCTGACCACCTTCAGGCCGTGGGCGTCGAGGCGTTTGATAATCAGGTCCGGGTCGCCGCCCGGGTCGACGACAATCGCTTTCTTCGTCACAGGATCACCGATGATCGTGCAGTTGCACTGCAAAGGGCCGACGGGGAAGGTTTCGCGGATAAGCGTGGTGGGTGCGGGATTCATAACAGCGTCCTCTCAGGCGAATCGGCCATTCTGGCCCCACCCGCCCCCTCAGATCCAGGGCAGCAGCACACTCACCGCCAACGGCAACGCCAGCGCCGCCAACAACGTCTGCCCGGCAATGATCCCCGCCATCAGCGGCGCATCGCCGCCCAGTTGCCGGGCCATGATGTAGGACGATGAGGCGGTCGGCAGCGCCTGGAACAGCAACACCGCGACCGCCGCCTCGCCCTTGAGGCCGAACAGGTGGCAGGCCGCGAGGGTGATCAGCGGCATGACCATGAATTTCGCCACCGACGACAATCCCACCGGGCGCAGCCAACTGCGCACCGCGCGCAGGTCCAGCGCCGCGCCCACGCACAGCAGGCCCAGCGGCAGCGAGGCCTGGCCCAGCGTCTTCAGCAATGGCTCGATCGCCAGCGGCAAGCCCAACCCGGTGACATGCAGCAAGATGCCGCCGGCGCAGGCCATCAACAGCGGGTTCAACGCCAGTTGCTTCACCACCCCGCCCAACGACAGCCGCCCCGCCGTGCCGTAACGAGCAAACACCAGCACGCAGAGGATATTCACGGTCGGCACGATGGCCGCGTTAGCCACCGCCGCCAGGGCGATGCCCTGCGCCCCGAACAAGCCGGCCGCCGCTGAAACGCCCACGTAATTGTTGAACCGCACGCCGCCCTGGAACACCGAGGTGAACGCCGCGTCATCGACACTGAAACACCGCCGCAACGCCACCAGCAGCGCCGCGACCAGCACCGTCGACGACACCAGCGCCAGCACCATGCCTTGCACCGGCACGCCATCGAGCCTGGCTGTGGACAGGCCGTGAAGAAACAGCGCCGGCAGCAGCACGTAGTAACCCAGGCGCTCGGCCTGGGGCCAGAAGCCGTCGGCGAGAAACTGACTGTGGCGCAGCCAGGTACCCAGGGCGATCAGCAGCGCGATGGGCAACAGCGCCAACAGCAGGGAAAGGGTCATCGCGCACTCCGGGGCGCCAAGGGATGAGCGCTACGATAAAGACCCGGATGCTTGATTAAAAACGATGAATTCTTGAGCCATCCTCAAGTTTTACTCATCGGTCAGCGCAGCCTGGCGGCGCACCGCCTGGGCCAGAGCCGTCGCCAGCCGCCCCCTCGGCCGGTCTTCGCGCTCGATCAACACCACCTGGCGGGTCCGTTGCGGATCACCGAACGGCATCAGGGCCAACAGGCCAAGACGTTCCAGGTTGCGCCGGGACGACGGCACGATGGACACCCCCAGACCGCTGGCGACCATCTGGATAATCGCCTCCTGGCTGTCCAGCTCCATGGTGGTCCGCACCCGCAGGCGCAAACGCCGCAACTCCCGCTCGATGGTGCGGCCGGCCCAGGCCCGGCGGTCGAAACGGATGAAGGGCTGCTCCTGCAACAAGCGCCGCGGCTCGACCTGCGCCAACGCCAGCGGCGCAATGATCCAGAACCCTTCCTCGTACAACGAAGTGCTGACCAAGCCGTACGGGTGCGGTTTGACCGGCTCGGTGGTGACCGCCGCGTCCAGCTCGCCCGCCTCGACCCGCGTCGCCAGTTCGGCCGACATGCCCGAGGCGACGTTGACCCGCAAATGCGGGTGCTCGGCACTCAGCGCGGCCAGGGCCTTGGGCAGAATCCCGGCCAGCGTGGTGTGAATCGCCCCCACCCGCAAACGCCCGCGCAATTCGCCGTCTTCGCCGAGTTCGGCGGCGATGCTGTCGTACAGCGCGAGGATTTCCCGCGCCCGCTCCAGCGCCAGGTGCCCGGCCTCGGTCAGCACCGGCAAGCGCCGCGAGCGGTCGAACAGCGGCGCGTTGAACTCTTCCTCAAGGCCGCGGATATGCAGGCTCACCGCCGATTGCGTGAGGTGCACCGCCTCGGCGGCGCGGGCGAACGAGCCGTGCTGAGCGATGGCAACCAGGGTTCGCAGGGCGCGCAATGACATGGGAAAAGGTCCGTGGGAAAAGTCGCTACAGGTTAGCAATCCGGCGGCGAGGCGTCTGCGCTGGGCGCCGGCTGTCGCGAATGGACCTGCCCTCTGTCGCTCACAATAGTGTCAATCCGTTTGAACTCGCTATCCTCAGAGAAAGTCTCGACAGAAGACGGGGTTGTGCTTGACGTGCGAGCAACATCCCGTCCCGGAAATTCACCTAACGGGACACGCCAATGCCAGGAAAAAACCGCCGAAGCCTCAAGGCCAGAGCCACCATCATTTGCCTGCGCAGCGGCAGGGTCCTGTTGGTGCGCAAAAAGGGCGGCAAGTGGAACTTCCCCGGCGGCACCATCGAGTCCGGCGAGCAGCCCGTCGAAGCCGCCGCCCGCGAGCTGAAAGAAGAAACCCGCATTCGCAGCCTCGGCCTGTTGCAGCTCTGCACCCTGGAGGTCGACGGGGTCGTGCATCACATCTTCACCACCCAGCTCGGCGACTACGCCGACGCGGTGGCCGACAACGAAATCGTCGCCTGCAAATGGGTCCGCCGCGACGCGCTCACCGCCACCCTGCTCACCCCCACCGCCGCCGCCTTGATGAGCCGTCAACTCCCCGCCTTGAGCGCCTGATCGAGCGGACCGAGCGCCGCACTTTGCACGGTGACCAAGCGGTCGGTCATGCAAATTGCAGACGCGGCACTTCGCCATCTATCTGTAAGCCCATGATTTTCAATAGATAACCCCTCAGCCAAAAGCGGCACGGCTTTCGCAATATCCCCAGGGATAACTCAGCGCCGACGCCACCGTTGCCGGCGCGCACCTTATGCCTGGAGAAAACCATGAATGCCATCGACCTGCTGGAAGGCGATCACGAACGGGTCAAGGCCCTGCTGGCCGAGCTGAGCGACTCCACCGAGCGCGGTGTCAAAAAACGCACCGAACTGCTGGCCAAACTGGAGCGGGAAATCACCCTGCACACCCAGCTCGAAGAAGAAATCCTCTACCCCGCGTTCAAGTCCGAGGGCGGCAAGGAACAGGACGTCATGTACTACGAAGCCAAGGAAGAGCACCGCACCGTGGACTCCCTGGTGTTGCCCGACCTTAAGCACACCGACCCTGGCACTCCGGAGTTTTCCGGTCGGGTGAAAGTGGTCAAGGAACTGCTCGAGCACCATATCGAGGAAGAGGAAAAAGAGATGTTCCCGCAGGCCCGCAAGCTGTTGGGCAAGGCGAAGCTGGAGGAGCTGGGTGCCCAGATGGAAGCGATGAAGGCCGAGTACAAAAAAGCCTTCCGCGGCCAGGCATCGGCCTAGAACGCCTGCCGCGCACCGCTTTGAACGTGAAATGACCCGTGAGTCCCTGGCTCATGGGCAGAAACAAAGGAGGGGATTTCAATGGCAGGACCGCAACTGTATGTCATCGACTACGAGCTTCAGGGCAAGCAACGCTCATTCATCATCCGTCTTGAGCACATGGACAACGTCGAGGCCTGGCACTGGGCGAGCTGCGATGCCGGGGTGGGTGTGATCCCGCGTTTTGGTCAGCAGAAGATCAAGAAAGTCAGCCGCCCCATGGCCGAGCGCTATGGCATCGCCAATGTCAGATGGAGGGTTTCCGGCCAGGGCCAGGAATTCGTACCGACGCCGGTCGATACCGGGAAATTTGCCGAGCCGGGTTGAATTGGCGTGATCCAGATTCGCGACGGCGCGGGACACCGAGCCGTCGCGAAGACTAGCCCAACACCTTCGCCATCTCCGCCGTCGCCGCCCAACCCAATCCCGCGTACACCGGCCTTCCCGCCTCGGTCGCATGCAGCACGGCAAAGCCCAGCCCTCGCCGGGTAAACTCCGCCTCCGCCAGCCGCATCAATTTCGACGCCAATCCGCGCCGTCGAAAGCCTGGCTCGACATACACATTCAGCACATAGCCCCGCTGATCGCACTCCGGATGTGCCGGGTGCGGTGGCCAGTCGAGACTCATCAAGCCGATCGCCGCCGCCGGTCGCCCACCATCCACCAGCGCGAAGCCGTAGTAACGACCGTCCGCCAGCCGCGGCTCCAGCCAGGGCCGGAAGTGCTCGGTCATTCGCGTCAGCGTCACCGGATCGCCCCCCGCCTCGAGAAACATCGCCTCACGGTGCGCGCAAATCATCTCGCGGTCCTCCCGGCCGAGCCGGCGCACCACAAGCCCTGAAAAATCGATATCGCCGGGAATCCCGTTCATCACTCATACCTTGGTCGAAGTGTTCGATGCTGACACCCCGTCGCGCCGAGCGTCAGACACAGATTCCTGTTCCGCTCGCCATACAGACGCACCGGCCCTTTCAGCCCCGCGCCCAGTCCAACCGTCCCCCCACGACCAAAGCACTACCCACGGCAACCGACGCCGACGGCCCGGAAAAACTGCTTTGTAAACTTCCCCGTTGCGCGATATGAATTGCACCAGACGCTTACAAAACAAAAATTTGATGCATTCAACGCAACACAACGAGCCGTTGAGATGAATAACAACAAGACGACGAAAGCGCTCGCACTGCCCACACGCAGCACCTGGATCGGCCCCGCGGCCTTTGCCCTGCTGGCCTTTGCCGCCAACTCGCTGTTCTGCCGCCTGGCGTTGGTCAGCGGCGGAATCGATCTCCATTCCTTTACCGCCGTGCGCCTGGCGAGCGGCGCGGCGTTTCTGTTGTGCCTGGTCAGGTGGCGCCAACCCGGAAAATCCGTGGGCGGCCACTGGAAAGGCGGAGTGGCGTTGTTCCTTTACGCCTGGCTGTTCTCCATCGCCTACGTGCAACTGGGCGCGGGCGTGGGCGCGTTGATCCTGTTCGGCGCGGTGCAGATCACCATGTTCGCCTGCTCCTGGCTCAAGGGTGACCGCGTCCAGCCGCGGGTGCTGGCGGGCATGCTGATCGCCTTCGCCGGGCTGATCGCCCTGCTGCTGCCCGGCGCCAACGCTCCCGCGGCGGCCAGCGCGCTGATCATGGTGATTTCCGGCATCGCCTGGGGCGCGTACTCACTGATCGGCAAAGGCTCGACCAATCCACTGGCCGACACCGCCGGAAATTTCCTGCGCAGCCTGCCGCTGTTACTGATCCCCGCCGGGGCTGCCGTCTTCGCTGGTCACGCCAACATCAGCGTCCCTGGCCTGCTCTACGCCCTTGGTTCCGGCGTCCTCGCATCTGGCGCCGGATATGCCGTGTGGTACGGCGTGCTCAAGCAGATCAGCGCGCAGCAGGCCGCCACCCTGCAACTGAGCGTGCCGGTGATCGCCGCGCTGGGCGGGGTGATGCTGTTGAGCGAGCCGCTGTCGTTGCGGTTGGTGGGGACGTCGGTGGTGGTGTTGGGTGGGGTCGGAATGGCCTTGAGCGGCAGGAAAGTCAAAGCCATGTAGGAGCGAGCTTGCTCGCGATGCAGGGGTATCTACGCCTCTTTCGGGCATGTCGGAAGTTTTCCGGTGCCCTTGAGATCGAGCGCCGCCTGCGCGGCGCTCGATCTCCAGCGGTCCTGCTCGCCTCGCCTTTTGTCCCAGGCACTCACCGCCCCGGCAGGCCGTGACTCACTCAATACGCATAACGCAACGTCGTCATGAAGTTGCGCGGCGCACCGTACAGCCCGGCCGCGGTGGTGGTCAGGTATTCCTTGTCGAACAGGTTGTTGACGTTGACCGTCGCCGACAGCGCGGGAGTGATCTGGTAGCGCGCCATCAGGTTGGCCACGGCATAGCTGCTCTGGGTGGTGGCGTAGCTCAGGGCATAACCCGACTCGCTCTGCCAGTTCACCCCGCCGCCAACGGTCCACTTGTCCAGCTCGCCCGGCAGCCGGTAGGTGCTGAAAACCTTGACGCTGTTGCGCGGGATTTCGGTGACGATGCGCTTGTCTTCGTCGTTGAAGCTGACGCTGTACGAGTACCCGCCCGTAACCTGCCAACCCTCGGCCAGTTCGCCGTTGACTTCCAGTTCGACCCCTTCGCTGGTGGTGCCGCTGATGGCCTTGTAGGCCTGGAATCCGCTGGGCTGGAGATTGCCGCCGTCGGCCACGGCGAGGTTGTCCTGCTCGACGCGGAACAGCGCCAGGCTGGTGTTCAGGCGGCTGTCGAGGAAGTCGGCCTTGAGGCCCACTTCATAACCGGTGCCTTCCTGCGGGTCGAGGGGCGTGCCGTTGATGTCGCGGATGTTGGCGTTCTGCGGATTGAAGATCTGCGTGTAGCTGGCGTAGGCGGTCCAGGTGTCGTCCAGGTCGTAGACGAAGCCGGCATAGGGAATGACGATGCCGGTCTCGGTGCGTTCGGTCTTGGTGGTGGCGCCGGTGCTGTACAGCCAGCTTTTGCTCTCGCGGTTCCAGTCCACCACCCGCGCGCCGAGGATCAGGCTGGCGGCGTCGGTCAGGTGCCAACGCGAGGTCAGGTAGGCGGCGTATTGGGTCTCGGTCATGTCGCTGGCGCCCTGCTTGGCGAACACGGGCTTGGGCGAGTTGCCGTTCCAGGCGTAGATGTTGTCGATGGCTCCGGCGTAACCGGAATTCGCTCGCTGCCAACCGCCATAGTTCGACGTGCCGCGCTCTTCGATGCGCGACAGGGTGACGCCGGTGATCAGCTCATGCTCGCGGCCCAGCAGCGAGAACGAGCCAGTGGCGTAGGCGTCGAGGTTGTCCTGGGTCGGCGCCGCCTGCCAGCGGGTCGGCAGCAGTAAGACACCGCTACCGTTCGGCGCGACAGCGCCCGAGAGGTAGGTGGCCACGGTGTCGTAGTCGTTGCGCGCGTGGCTGTACTCGATTTTGCCGCTCCAGCCGTTGGCGAATTGCTGTTCGACGGAGGTAAACAGGGTGCTCTGCTGGCGATCGTAGTAGGACTAGTCCGGCGAGCTGTTGAACGAGCGCTTGAAGTCGGTCATGCCACCAGCCTGGGTGAACAGCGGAAAACCGGTGCGCATCGGCGCGTTGCTGTGGGTGACCTGGTGGCTGAAGCCGACGGTCAGCAGGGTCGAATCGCTCAGGTCCAGTTCGGTGATGCCGTAGAGGGTCGACAACTCCTGGCTGAAGCGGTCGATCCAGGCGTGCTGGTCCTTGTGGTCGGCGACGAAGCGGCCGCGAAGGTTGCCTGCGTCGTTCAGCGCACCGCCCACGTCCACGCTCAGACCATAGCGGTCCCAACTGCCGGCTTCGGCCGAGAGCAGCACCTGTGGATCGTGGGTCGGGCGCTTGCGGATCAGGTTGATGGTCGCCGACGGGTTGCCCAGGCCGCTGATCAAACCGGTGGCGCCGCGCACCACTTCAACGCGGTCGTACAGGGCGGTGTTCTGGGTGTAGTTGTCCATGTTCGCCGAGGTCGGCACGCCGTCGATCTCGAAGTTGCGGATGGCGAAACCGCGGGACAGGTACGTCGTGCTGTCGGCGCCCAGGCTTTCGCGCACCACGGTGATACCGGTGGTGGCGTCGAGGGCGTCGGTGAGGTTGTCGAGTTTCTGGTCGTCGAGGCGCTGGCGGGTCAGCACCGTGATCGACTGCGGGGTTTCCTTGAGCGACAGGTTCAGCCGCGTCGAGCTGCTGGACGATTCGGTGGTGTAGGAGCCGGAGCCTTCCGTGGTGGAACCCGGCGCTTTGCCGGAAATGCTCAGGGCGGTCAGCTCCAGCGCGGTGTCGCCCGCCGCAGCCTTGGGCATCAGCAGGTAGCCGCCATTGCTTTCGCGGCGCACCTGCAAACCGCTGCCTTCGAGCAGACGCGCCAGGCCATCCTCGACGCTGTACTCGCCGCGCAGGCCCGGCGACATCAGGCCGGCAGTCTGTTCGCTGGCAAACGACAGGGTGACCCCGGCGCGATTGGCGAACTGCCCCAGTGCACTGCCCAGCGGGCCCGGCGCGATATCGAAACGCGCCACCTGTTCCTGCGCCACCGCGACGCCCGGCAGCATCACACAGGGACTGACGACCAGGCCCAGCAAGGCCAGATGGACGGCGCGAGCCAGGGGGCTCGCCGCTTGCAGCGTAAGACGGGACATGCGGATTTCCTTCGGTTGGCGTGGCAAAAAACGCGGCAGTTATCGCCGCTTCAGTGCTTGGCCGCATGAGAATGAAAATCGGCAACCCCTCGCCGCGAAGTTTTTCACGCCGCCTCGATCCGCACCCAATAACGGGTCAGGTAGCGCACCCGGATCGGCAAGGCGCCAGCGAGGTTCGCCAGCACGGTGTCGGTGTCGTCGAGGCGGAAGGCGCCGGTCACGCGCAAACCGCTGACCGCTTCGGCGCACGCGAGATAGCCCGGGCGATAACGCCCCAGCTCGCGCACCACATCGGCCAGTCGCCAGTCCAGGGTCATGAGCATGCCGTTGGTCCAGGCATCGCTGGCGACGGGAACAACGCCGGCCGGCCCGAGGCGGCGGCGGTCGAAGCTCGACTGCTGGCCGGCGTCCAGACGCAACACGGCGGATGGCGCCTGAGACGGGCGCAGTTCCACCGCATGCTCGAACACCCGCACGTCGCTGCGACCGTCATGGCTGAACACGCTGAAGCGGGTGCCAAGGGCGCGCACACTGCCTTCCGGGGTGTGCACCAGCAGCGGCCGGCGCGCCGGATCGCTGGCGGTTTCCAGCAACACTTCGCCCCGGTGCAGGCGGATTTCGCTCAACTCGCTGCTGAAATTCACGTCCACCGCGCTGTCGGTGTTCAGCGTCATCTGGCTGCCGTCGGCCAGTTGCAGATGGCGGCGCTCGCCTTTGCCGGTGTGGTACTGGGCCATGCGTGAAGACAGCGGCTCGACCGTGAATACCGCGGCACCGGTCGCGCCCGCGGCCAGCAGGATGCCAAGCACCTTGGTCACCGCGCGGCGCCGCGCCCGCACACCGGCCAGCGCCGGCAATGCCACCTCCGGCGACAACACCGCGAACTGCCGCTGCAAGCGTTCCACCTGCGCCCAGGCCTCGGCGTGCCGGGCGTCCTTCGCCAGCCACGCCTGCCACGCCGCGCGCTCGCGGTCGCCCGCCGGCGCCGCGCTCAGTTGCACGTACCAGGTAGCGGCGGCTTCCAACACATTGCGATCGAGCATCACCTCAGCCCTGCGCCAGCAACAGGCAATTGGTGATGGCGCGGATCATGTGTTTCTTCACCGTGGTCACCGACACGCCGAAACGCTCGGCGGCCGTCACATAGCTCAGGCCTTCCAGTTGCACGGCGAGGAAAATCGAGCGGGTGCGCTCGCCCAGGCCGTCGAGCATGGTGTCCACGGCGGTGAGGGTTTCGATGATCAGCAGGCGGGTTTCCGGCGAGATATCCAGCGATTCGGGACGCAGCGCCAGAACATCCAGGTACGCCTGCTCCACCGCCTGACGGCGAAAGCGGTCGATCATCAAGGCGCGGGCGATGGAACTGAGGTAAGTCCGCGGCTCGCGGATCGCCTCGACATTGCGCGCCGCCAGCACCCGCACGAAGGTGTCCTGGGCGAGGTCCGCGGCATCGCTGGCATTGCCCAGCCGCGTGCGCAGCCAGGTTTTCAGCCAGCCGTTGTGCGTCTGGTAGAGCTGATGCAGGGAGGAAGAATCGAGAGCGGACATGGCGACCGAGGATATGAGAATGATTCTCTACATTGTTGGCGAAAAACCAGCGGGATAACAAGCGTCGGCTGGGGATCTTGACGAGCGGGTTGCGAGCGCACGTGTTTTCAAGCCACGCGACAAGTCCCGTACTATCGCGTCACCCCCTCACAGGACGAACGCAATGCGCCTGCTGTATCCGAGTGACCCGTTCGACAAGAAACGTCCCGATGAACAGTACGCTGGCGAATTCGAGGCAGCCGTCGCGGCCGGACTTTCAACCGCGCTGTTCTCATTCGAGGATTTCGAGTCGGGGATTTTCAAGACATCCCCGCCGCTCACGCCCGGCGACGCCGTGTCCGTTCTTCTCGGTTGACGTCGTGCTCAGGTAGGACGGCGTGCTGCGCCTCGTCGAACTGGGCGACGGTCAGGTATCGGATCGGAAGGAATGGTCGGCTGAACGCTTTGCCTGGGTGTTGAGCCACGCGGGGTGGTTCATCTCAGGGTCAGCAAAGCGTTCTTGAGGGTTCCGAAAGCCGCTTCGACGGAGCGTGTCCGGTGTGAAAAAACGCTGCGAGGCCGGTCCTCGCAGCTTTTGCTGGTCACTGCACGAAATGTCCCACATCAGTTTCTGACAACATCCGATAGCGCTGTGAACAATGCCTGACTGCCTGGCGCAAGCACTCGGGGATTAATTACCCGCTTCACTCTCGGAGCAGCGCCTCATGAACCTGACCAAGCCAATCCTCGCCATTCTTGGCCTTTCACTCTCGGGTTGCGGAACGATCAATACCGTTGTTCGGGGCGATGACGTTACCGCGCGCAACCTCAAGGAATGGGGCACCCACTGCGCCTCCGTTCCACGGATCTACAGCGGAGCGGTCTACAACTTCTGCATTCTCAATGGTGAGCCCAACGCCACCGCCCAGGCCCCCGGCGCGCCAGCCTCCATTCCCTTCGTGATCTGGGATATCGCGCTATCAGGGGCGCTGGACACCCTGGTCTTGCCGTACACGGTGTATCGGCAGGTGGAGGATGGGAATATCGAGTTGCATCACTGATCTGGTTGGGCTTGAAGGCCTCATCGCTGGCAAGCCACAGGTCAGCAGAAAAGCCACCATCCCTCACGGCAAATACATCCTGAACAACCCGCCCCCCAACGCCCCGCCGTTGGCAATTTCGATCCGGCCCTGCACGCCATTACGCTCATGCAGCGCGGCGATGCGGGCGGCGAAGTACAGGCCCAGGCCGGTGCTCGCTGTGCTGTGTTCGATGCCCTGCACGTACTGCTCCTGCTGCTCAATCATCTTGGCGGGGAAGCCGGTGCCGTCATCGTTGATGCTGATGACCAGCATCTCGCCCTCTTCCCGCACCGTCACCAGCAACGCGTGCCCGGCATAGCGGGTGGCGTTGTTGATGATGTTGGACACCACCGACCCCACCAGCTCGCGGTCAAAGAACCCCAGCGGCGCGGCTTGATCAATCTCGAAGCGGGCAACGATGTCGCGGCTGACGAGAATGCCCTCGTAGCCAGCGAGCAACCCGCCGATAAAGTCATCGAGGTCGTGGTAGTCAGGGAGCATCGGCAACTGGTTGATGCCCAGTTTGTACAGGCCAAGCAACTGCACGAGCATGCCGTTGAGGTGGGCGAACTCGTGCTCGATCACCACCTGCTCCGGCGCGTGGTGCTGTTGGTCCTGCAGACGTGCCTGCCACTGGCTGTGGGCCTGCATGAGCATGGCGAGGGAGTTCTTCATGTCGTGCACGGTGGAGGCGATCACCGTGGAAAAATCCAGCCCCGATTGCTTAGACATCATGTCCCCACGGCGCGGATGCGCAGTTTGCGGTAGCGCTCATAGCGCGGATCGGTATCGGGAATGCCGGCCACTTTGGCCAGGCAATCGCGACATTCCTGCAGCACCGCCGCCGCCGGTTGCTCACCCCCCAGACGCAGCAGCGCCTGGGCGGTGTTGAGGGCGATGCTGATGTTCTTCGGTTGCAGTTTCAGTGCGTTGCGGAACAGTTCCAGGGCTTCGTTCATCTGCCCGCCCTGATAGCTGCGCACACCTTGGCGGTTGAGGTCGACCGCTTCGTTGCCAGCGCCGAGGATGGAAGGATCGTCGGTGAGCTTGGCGATGTTTTTCATCACCGCGTTGTCGTCGCCGTAGACCTCGACGCAGTTTTTCAGGATCGACTTGCCGGCGTCTTCCTGGCCCAGTTGCTTGAGCTGCGCGGCCACGGCGAGGGCGGCTTCGGCGGAGAAGAACTGGTCCATCGTGTCGAGCCGGGCCATGGCCGCTTCGGTGAGCTTGGCGGCGGTCTCGGCGTCGCCGGCCTGCTGCAGGCCGGTGGCCTTGATCAGGCGGGCGCGCACTTGCAGGCCTTGGTCTTCGCCGTATTCCTTGGCGACATCGCCGAGCACCTGGTTGATCTCGACCCGGGTACGCGCATCGAGACCGTTGCCGGCGTTCTTGCTGATCAGCGCCTGGGCCAGGCCGAGGTTGCTTTCCGGGTCTTTGAAGCGCGAGTTCTGGCCCTGGCTGACGGCCTGGCGATACGCCCGCGAAGCGCTGTCGAAGTCGGCGTTGCCCAGGGCCAGCTTGCCCAGCAGCATCTGCCGCTTGACCGCCAGCGGCGACAGCCGCACCGCGTCTTCCAGCACATGCTGGGCGCGGCGGTGTTCGCCGCTGGCGGTGAGCACTTCGGCGAGGCCGTCGTACAGGCCGGGCATCATCGAGAAGCTTTTGATCGCCTGTTCGTAGACGTCCTGGGCCTGGGCGACCTGGCCGCGCTTGAACATCAGTTTGCCCAGTGCGGCGTAGGCCCAGGGCGTCGGGCGGTTGGCCAGAATCGCCTTGAGGAACCGCTCCAGTTCTTCATGGCGGTTCAGCGCGGCCATGGCGTCGGCGCGGTAACGCAGGCACAGCGGGGCGAAGCGCGGGTCCTGGCGGCAGAGCTGCTCGCAGGCCACCAGCACTTCGGCCGGGCGGCCACGGTCCAGCGCCTGGAGAATCGGCTTGAGCAGGGTTTTGCGCTGCACCAGTTTGTCCAGCCGCTGGGTCAGGCCGACGCGGTTGAAGGGCTTGGTCAGGTAGGCGTCGGGCTCGTATTCGAGGGCGCTGAGCACCACCGCCTGGCTGCTCTCAGCGGTGATCATGACAAAGATCGCTTCGTGGCTGATCAGCTTGTCCAGCATCAGGTCTTCGAGCACCTGCTGGCCGTTCTTCTTGCCGTCGCCCATGTGGAAGTCGTGCAGGACGAAGTCGTAGCGCTTCTGCGCGCACATGCGAAGGGCGGTTTCACCGCTTTCGGCGGTGTCGACGTCCTTGATGCCCATTTCGCGCAGCATCGATCGCAACGACGTCCGGAAATCGGTGAAGTCGTCGACGATCAGAAAACTCTTTTGGCTGTAAACCAGCATCCACAAAACCTGTCATTGAAATAATTGAGACGCCCGCACACGCAAGGACAGGCCCGGCATCGCCGCAAGGGAGGCACGATCACCCGCAACCCTCGCTACGCTATCGGCAGCGCGCAACCATTGCTTGAGCCGGGGAGACACGCTGTTGCGCTGATCGCACGGGAGGGTGAAACAAGGGCGCCGGAGCAGCTAAATAGCAATGTGCCATTATCGCCGTCCGGCGGGCGCCTTACAACGCGCAGGCATCACAGACGAGAGCTGTCTCTCAGTTGGCAGGGGTTGCGGCGGCCGCGGCACTGCGTTGGCGGGTGTAGCTCAGCACCCAATGGGCAACCAGGCCGAAGATCAGCCCCCAGAACGCTGCGGCCAAGCCGAGGAAGCTCATGCCCGAGGCGGTCACCAGGAAGGTGATCAGCGCCGCTTCACGCTGCTTTTCATCAGCCATGGCGCCCGCCAGCCCCGTCATGATCGCGCCGAACAGCGCCAGCCCGGCCAACGCGGCGATCAACTCTTTGGGCAAGGCGGAAAACACCGAGGCCAACGTCGCGCCGAAGGTGCCCATGAGGATGTAGAACACCCCGCAGGCGATCCCCGCGATGTAGCGCTTGCTCGGTTGTTCGTGGGCTTCGCGGCCGGTGCAGATGGCCGCGGTGATCGCCGCCAGGTTGAAACCGTGGGAGCCGAACGGCGCCAGCAGCACCGAGCCGATGGCGGTCACCGCGAGGATCGGCCGCGCCGGGGTGGTGTAGCCGGCGCTGCGCATCACCGCCATGCCGGGCACGTACTGCCCGGTGAGGCTGACCAGCGCCAGCGGCAGGCCGATGTTGATGATCGCGTGCCAGCTCCACTGCGGCGCGATGAAGGCCGGTTCGGCCAGGGCCAGGGTCAGCGCCGCACCGTTCAACTGGCCGAGCAGCCCGGCCACCGCGCAACCGACGATCAGCACCGAGAGAATCGCGTAGCGCGGCGACAGGCGCTTGAACACCAGGTAACTGGCGAACATCGACAGCACCAGCCACGGCTGCACCTTGATCGAGGTGAACAGCTCGGCGCCGAAGCGGAACAGGATGCCGGCCAGCATCGCCGCGGCAATGGCCTTGGGCAGGCGGCTCATCAGTTTGTCGAAGGCGCCGCTCAAGCCGACCAGCGCAATGACCAGCGCGGCGACGATATACGCCCCCACCGCTTCGGCCAGCGACACCTGCGGCAGCATCGACACCAGCAAGGCCGCGCCGGGCGTGGACCAGGCGGTGATCACCGGCGCGCGCAGGCGCCAGCTCAGCAACAGGCCGGTGACGCCGCTGCCGATGGAAATCGCCCAGATCCACGACGACACCTCGGCGGGCGACAACTGCGCCTCGCGAGCGGCCTGGAACACGATGATCAGCGGGCCGGCGTAGGAAATGATCACAGCGATCAACCCGGCGACAATCGCCGACAGCGAACAGTCTTTTCTCAGCGTTTCCATACAGTCTCCAGTGGCGAGCGGGGAGCAAATTGATTCGATTCATTTCAAATCTATTCGATTCAATCGAATCAATTCAATAGACTCAATTAAACATTTTGAAATATCTTCTCCCTCAACCCTGTCGCCGACAGCGCTGTATTGATCGCCCCATCGGGCCGATTGCTGCGATGTGATAGGCTCGACGCCATTGTTTTTATCGGTAGCAATGTCCATGTGGGTCCCCCTGCTCAACGCCTTCAACCAACCCGTTTACCTGTCGATTGCCGATGCCCTGGCGCGGGATATCGCCAGTGGTCTGCTCAGCCCCGGCGAACGCCTGCCGACCTTGCGCGAGCTGGCCCAGGCGCTGCAGGTCACGCCGGGCACGGTCAGCCGCGCCTACAGCGAGGCGCAGCGGCGCGGGTTGTTGCAGGGTGAAGTCGGCCGCGGCACCTACGTCCGCGCCGTGCCTGCTGCCGAGATCAGCGCGCCGCCCGCCATCGCGACCTCGCCGTTGCAGGGCAGCTCGCAGGTGCTGGACCTGTCCATCATCAAACCCGCCGGCGACACCGCCACGTCCTGGCTGCGCGGCGCGCTGGTGGAACTGGCCAACGGCACCGACTTCGCCCAGACCCTCGATTACGCCCCCGACGGCGGTCATCCAGCGCACCGCGAAGCCGGCGCGCAATGGCTGCGGCACTCGCTGCCGGACGCCGTATGGCAACAGGTGGTGATCACCGCCGGCGCCCAGCACGGGCTGCTGGTGGCGATCAGCGCGCTGACCGAATACAACGACCTGATCCTCTGCGAGTCGCTGTGCTACCCGGGGATCATCTCCCTGGCCCACAGCCTGCAACGGCGCCTGCGCGGCGTTGAGATGGACGAACAAGGCATCATCCCGGCGTCGCTGCGCGAGCTGTGCCAGCGTGAACGCCCGACGATGCTGGTGTGTGTCGCCACCTGCCAGAACCCCACTACCGCCACCATGTCGCATGAACGTCGGGCGGAGATCGCGGCGATTGCCGAAGAGTTCGACTTCCTGATCCTGGACGACGACATCTACGGTTTCCTTGCCAGCGACACCTCGCTTCGGCCGTTGGCCAGCTATGCGCCGGAGCGTTCGGTGTACCTCACCAGCTTGTCCAAGTCGGTGCTGCCGGCGCTGCGCATCGGCTACCTGTACAGCCCGCCGCGGCTGCTGTCGCGGCTGACAGCGATGGTGCGCAGCAGCGTCTGGATGCCGTCGCCGCTGACCGCGCAACTGGCGAGCAACATCATTGCCGAAGGGCTGGAATTGAAACTGGTGCGGCTTCAGCGCGAAGAAGCGGCGCGCCGCCAGGCGTTGGCGCGCGAGCTGCTACCGGGATTGCGAATCAAGGCCGAGGCTCACAGCTATCACCTCTGGCTGGAACTGCCGGAGCCGTGGAGCGCGGATGAATTCACCACCCTGGCGCGGGCGCAGGGCGTGAAAGTGCTCAGCGGATCGCAGTTCCAGCCCGAGCGCAACGGCGAGACACGCGGCGTGCGGGTGGTGCTGATGTCACCGACCCGCGAGGATGAATTGAAGTTTGCGCTGACCCAGTTGGCGAGCCTGGCGGGGGCTTCGGATCCGCGGCGGTTTTACTGAGCCTGATTCTGAGTACCTCGCGACGAACTGCTAATCTGCTGAGCGCAACATCCGACTGAAGCCCTTGAGAGATCCGGTTCTCTCAAGGGTTTGTGCCATGAAGGCCACTCATTAAAAGGACTTGGGATGACTCGCGACGAAGCGGAAAACCTGCTCAGGATAGCGCTCGGAAACAATACGGCACACTTCAGGGACGGTCAGTGGGAGTCCATTGATGCCGTGGTCAACAGGAAGAAAAAACTGCTGGTGGTGCAGTGCACCGGTTGGGGCAAAAGCTCCGTGTATTTCATCAGCACTCGCATCCTGAGAGACCGCGGGCACGGCCCGACGCTGATCGTCTCACCGCTGCTGGCCTTGATGCGCAACCAGATCGAGGCAGCCAGACGACTGGGCATCCGCGCGGTCACTATCAACTCCACCAATACCCAGGATTGGGAAAAAGCCAAACGCGACGTACTGGCGGACAAGGTGGATTGCCTGCTGATCTCACCGGAGCGCTTGGCCAATGATGGATTCGTCGAGGGGATTCTTCACCCTGTCGCCGACCGCATCGGGCTGATGGTGATTGATGAAGCGCACTGTATTTCCGACTGGGGCCATGATTTTCGCCCGGACTATCGGCGCATCGCCAATATCCTGGGTTTTCTCCCACGCAATACGCCGGTACTCGGAACCACGGCGACAGCGAATAACCGGGTAATCCAGGATATTCGTCAGCAGTTTGGTGATATTGCGGTGGAGCGAGGTCCTTTGGTGCGGGAGAGCCTCTCCCTGGTGAATCTGAGGATGCGGGATCAGGCAATGCGCCTGGGCTGGCTTGGGCAGACCATTCCGATCCTGCCTGGCACAGGAATCGTGTACGCCCTGACTCAGCGTGACGCCGAGCAAGTCGCAGCCTGGCTGTGCAGCCTGAAAATCTCCGCGGCGGCCTATCACAGCGATATCCGCCACGAAGACTTCGCCACCCCGGATGCCTATCGCCAACATCTGGAAGATGCCCTTCTCACCAACAGAATTAAGGTGCTGGTAGCAACCAGTGCACTCGGCATGGGTTACGACAAACCGGACCTTGGGTTCGTTATTCACTATCAGGCGCCAGGCTCGGTCGTGGACTACTACCAACAAGTTGGTCGCGCGGGACGGGGTATTGATCATGCGCTGGGGATTTTGCTCTCGGGAACCGAGGATGACGCCATTCATGCGTTTTTCCGCAATAGCGCGTTCCCTACTGCCGGCCAGGTTGCACATGTGCTGGGCACGCTTGAGCATTACGATGGTTTGAAAGTTCGCGAACTGGAGGAGCACAGCAACCTGCCAAGCGGCCAGATCGAAAAAATCCTCAAGCTCCTCAGCGTGGAAAATCCAGCCCCACTGATCAAGGTCGATGGTTATTGGCACCGGGTTCCCAGACCTTACCAACTTGACCAGAAGCGGATCGATCGGCTGACACAACGACGTGAGGAGGAATGGTCACAAGTTCAGAGCTACCTGAGCGAACAGGGATGTCTGATGTCTTTCCTGCGCAAGGCTCTCGATGATCCTCAGCATGAGCCGTGTGGAAAGTGTGCGAACTGCGTGGGCGATTCACTACTGCCCCTGCAGATCGATCCTGCACTCGCACACCGGGCTGCGACATTTATTCGACAGGCCGAATTTCCGATAAAGCCCCGAAAGCAACTGGCCAGTGGCGCGTTCACGCACTATAAATTCCCGACCAATCTGCCCGCCGAGTTACAGGCTGAGGAAGGCCGGGTGTTGTCACGCTGGCGTGATGGTGGCTGGGGTGAGCGGGCCGCGCAATGCAAGGAAAACGAGCACTTCGACAGGAGTCTGGTTGAAGCGATGGCCACGATGATCAGGCGGCGTTGGTTACCACAGCCCAAACCGACATGGCTTTGCTGCGTACCTTCGCTGGGCCACCCCAATTTGGTGCCTGATTTTGCCCGCAGGCTGGCGGACGCGCTCGGCATCCCCTTTGTCAGTTGCGTGAGCAAGGTGAAAAACAACGAACCGCAGAAATACCAGAACAACCGTTTCCATCAATGTCGCAATCTCGACGGGGTTTTCGAAGTCGGTGAGGGTATCCTTGCCGGACCGGTGCTGCTGGTGGACGACATGATCGACTCCGGCTGGACCTTGACGGTCATCTCGGCTCTCCTGCGCAGGGCTGGTAGCGGTCCGGTCTACCCGATTGCGATTTCCTCCACGGCAAGCAAGGCATGATGAACTCCAACACCCAAGCCATTCTTCTGCTCACTGCTTATTTCTCGAAGCCGGGAAAAGACAGCGTCAAACCCCTCACGCCAACCGAGTGGGGGCGCTTTGCTCACTGGCTCAACGAAAACGGGAAAACGCCTGCGGATCTGGTGACCAACGACCCTCACGGGCTGTTGCAGGGGTGGGACGTCAGCAAGATACCGCTGGAGCGCATCAAGCTCTTGCTCGGCCGTGGCCACGCAATGGCGTTGGCGCTCGAGAAGTGGACTCGCGCCGGCATATGGGTACTGACTCGCTCGGACGCCGATTACCCAAGATCGCTCAAGCATCGCTTGCGCAACGATGCACCGCCGGTGTTGTTCGGTTGCGGAAATCCGCAGTTGCTCAACTGCATGGGCATCAGCGTCGTGGGATCGCGAAACGCCCTGGAAGAAGACCTCCACTACACTCGACGCCTTGGCAGAAGCATTGTCGAGTCGGGTTGTACGGTCGTATCGGGTGGAGCAAAAGGTATCGACGAAACGGCCATGCTCGCGGGCGTGGAGAACAACGGTACCGTGGTCGGCGTTCTTTCAGACAGCCTGCTGACGGCCGCCATTTCTTCAAAATGGCGCCAGGGCCTGATGAACGGCAATCTGGTCCTGGTCTCGCCGTTCTACCCCGAAGCAGGCTTCAATACCGGCAACGCGATGGCCCGCAACAAGTACATCTATTGCATTGGTCAAGCCGCAGTGGTTGTGCACTCAGGCATTTCGGGAGGTACCTGGAACGGTGCGATCGAAAACCTGAAAAAAGCGTGGGTGCCGCTCTGGGTCAAGCCAAATACAAATGCCGATGCCGGTAACTCGCAACTGGTTGGCAAGGGCGGCCAATGGTTGGAGACCCGCACAGATTCGATCCATGTGCAGGGACTGATCGAACACAACAGCGCACGGTCGTCGTATCAAGTGTCAGAATCATCTGCAAATGACAACGGCCAACCCGTCCAGGCTGAACCCGAGGTAAAGCCCGCCGCCGTAGACACCACAAGCGCGAGCGAGCTGGATTTCTACCAACTATTTTTGCTCAAGATGCAGCAACTCGATGAAGCGCTGAGTGTTGATGAGCTGGCAAGAACATGGCATTTGCCCAAGAGCCTGCTCAACGACTGGCTCAAGCAGTCCGTGGAAGAAGGGCGAGTCAAAAAACTCAACAAACCCGTGCGTTACCAGTTCACCAGCGCCTCCGCGACCTCTCAATTGACCTGAGCCCGGTTACAGACCCGCAGGAAGAAGCTTCGCAGCGGTTCGAGAATCAACGAACCACCGCGATACAAAACGCTTACCGCACAAACACCTGCGCCGTAGTAATCGCCATATCCCCCCCAGACAACTGAATCTTGCCCTTCGGTTCCAAACTATCGGCATCAAAAATAGCGATGTCGTTGTAGGTGCCCGCCAGGTAGATCCGCGTCCCCGCCTTGTTCATCGAGACGCAGTAGTACGAGTGATCCAGGGTCGCGGCCTTGATCAGTTTTTTCTCCTTGATGTCGTACTTGGCCAGGCGGTTAAGCACGCCATACACCACGTTCGGATCAGTCGGCGAACGCATGCCGCTGAAGTAGATTTCGGTCAGCGGGCCGAAGTCGACGGTCTGGCTCTTGCCGGTAGCAAGGTCGATGTTGAAGAAGCCGTACACGTACTCGGCCGTCGCTGGGTCCTGTTTTTCGTCCTTGAATTTCGACGCGGTGTAGAGCAGCGAGAAATCATGCCGGTAGGTCTGCTGGTTCCACACGTAGAGCACGTCCGGGGCGCTGTAGTTGGGGCGTTTCCAGTTGCGGCTGGGGACGATGACGTCGAATTTTCCAGTCTTCACATCAACCTTGTAGATGTCCGGCCCGGCCACGTACAGGCTGCCGTCGTCACCGCCCTGCATGATGGTCAGTTGCCGCGGCGCCGGGAAGCTGCGCAGCGGCTTGGCGTTGAGGCCGCCATCGGTGCCGTACACGTCCAGCCGCGGTGCCTGCACTTCGTAGTGGGCACTGAACATCTTGGTTGGGTTGGCGACGGTGTAGATTTCCTTGCCGTCGTGGCTGATGGTGAAGGAGAACATCGACCGCGCTTTCTCGCCCGGCAACTGGCTGATGCTCGCATGGAACACCTGTTTGCAACTGTCCAGCTCGACGCCGTAGATGTCGGCGTAGTGGTTGTTCAGCACGTAGGCGATGCGTTTGTCCGGCGACATCTGCACCGAGCCCGGCCCGAAGGCGTCGGGCATCTGGCAGGTCTTGTAGAGCTTTTCACTGGCCAGGTCGATGACGTGCAGGTTGTTCGGGTAGTTGGTGGTGACCATGTATTCGTGGCCGGCGTTGAGCGCCTTGCCTTCGTCGGCGGCCATCGCCGAACCGGCGCCGAGCACCACCAGGGCGGCCAGGCCGCGGGTTGCAATCTGAAGCATGCGGATATCCCTCTTCTTGTCTGCCTGGGGGCTCATTTGTCGTCCGGGAACACGGTCCCGAGGTTGCGCCAGTTGTCGCCGGAGGCCTGGGCATCTTTGTTCCAGTCGGGGTAGGTGCTCATCATGTCCGGCACCTGGGCCGGCCACCAGCAAGGGTCGGAGCAGCCATACAGGTCCGATTCCATCGGCTGGCACAGCGACGAGACACCACCGAAGGCGTCGATTTCCCAGCCCGGGTCGGTGGTCGAGGCGCAGCCGGCGACCGAGTTCATCGCCAGCACTTCTTCGATGCGGTTTTCCTCGGCGGCCTGTTCCAGCTTCAGTGCTTTGTTGTTGATCGGCTTGAGATGCTTCATGTCAGTGGACCTTGCGCGAGGTGATGTAGCGGCTGATGAAGGCCGGGTTCTCGGCCATGATCCGGCTGTAGACTTCGATGCCGAAGTCCACCCAGTCACGCATCAGATCGCAATAGTGGTAGGTCGGATGGGTCGGGTCGCCGTAGCGGGCGTAGCTCTCGTGGTAGCAGCCGCCGGAGCACAGGTTGCGGATGCGGCAGGTGTCGCAGCCGGTGTTGGTGCGGTCCAGGCGCTGTGAAAGGAACTCGTTGAGTTCGACCTGCTTCACGCCGCTGTGCACGTTGCCGAAAGTCGGCAGGCTGGAGCCGGTGAAGCGGTGGCAGAGGTTCAATTCGCCCTTGTGGTCCACCGCCAGCATCTTCAGCCCGGCGCCGCACGGCAGCGCTTTCTTGTGGCCTTCGTGGATGTCGGTGAGCAACTGGTGCAGGTTGGAGAAGCCGATGTTGCGGTGCTCCAGCGCCGCCTCCAGGTACTTGCGGCCGAGGGCCTTCATGTTGGCGAAGACTTCGATCAGCTCCTCAGACGAGAGGTTGTAGTCGCTGATGTCGCCCGAGGTCACCGGGGCGAAACCGACTTCGGCAAAACCCATCTCGTTGAACAGGTGGTTCCAGATGGTCTCGATATCGGTCACGCCCTTGGTCAGGGTGACGCGCGCGCCAACCGGGCGGCTGTCGTAGCGCGACAGCAGCATGTCGGCCTTGCGCCGCACCACGTCATACGTGCCCTGCCCGCCCACGGTGATGCGGTTGCGGTCGTGCACGGTCTTCGGCCCGTCGATGCTCACCGACAGCCCGAAGCGGTGGGCATTGAGGTAGTCGACGATCTCTTCGGTGAGCAAGGTGGCGTTGGTGGTCATGACGAAGTCGACCCGCTTGCCCGCCTCGCTGAAACGCCGCTCGCAGTAATCGACCATGTACTCGATCAGCTTGCGGTTGCTCAGCGGCTCACCGCCGAAGAACACCACGGTGTAGAACGGCTCGTCGGGCGACTCCTTGAGCAGCATTTCCACCGAGGCCACTGCGGTCTCGACCTCCATGCGCTTGCCGGCCGAGGGCTTGTCCAGGTCTTCCTTGTAGCAGTAGGTGCAGCTCAGGTTGCAGCCGGTGTTGACGTTGAGCACCACGGTATTGAGCGCGGTGCGCTCAACCTTTTTCAGCGCCGTTTCCGGGCTCAGCGGCGAGCCGTCGCTCACCAGTTCCAGCGCGATCAACTCGCGCAGGGTCTCGTTGATTTCAACGCCATCGAAACGCGCCGCCAGGCGTTGCACCAGGGCATCGCTGGAGCAGCTTTCATGACGCAGTGCGTCGATGATTTCCCCGGTCAGGGCATCGCTGGCGAACAGCGAGCTGCTGGGAATGTGGAACAGCATGCGGGCGTCATCGACCCGCACTTCATGCAGATTGCGTTCTACCAAATTCAGAATCGCGCCCATCGCAACCTCCTAGAACATTCGGATGTGGCCAGGTCAAACCGCCGTGTCACGGGATGGGCGGGTTGTTCCAGCGCTGGATGGTCACGATCAACTGACCTTCACCGGTACGCGCCTTGCCGGCGTCGTCCACGGCGGCAATGACCTTGAGGTTGCCGGCGTTGTTGGTGGACATCTTCCGTGCCGGGTTCGGGCCAGCGTCGCCGGGGGTGAACACGCCGCTGTCGGCCTGCATGATGCCGGCGAACTTGACGTCCTCGTCCTCGCGGGCGCGGTCGTCGAACGGCTCGACTTTCCATTGCGCCGGGAACACGCCGATGCGGTAAGCCTTGCCATCGGCGCCCTGACCCCAGGCCTCGGCGTCGAAGCGGCCCTGCACCTTCGGCGTGGAACCGCCGTTGTCACCGACCCGCGCCACGGAGAACGCCGGGACCACTTTCACTTCGGCGATCTCGCGGTACACCGCCAGTTGCGGGCCACCGAGCTTGCCGACGCTGACCGCCTGCAGGCCCTGCGGCGCATCGGCGGCGGCCTTGACCTTGACCCGCACGCGCTGCGGGGTGTTCTCCAACACTTCAAGCACCTGCACACCCTTGCCGAACGACGGCGTGCCATTCAGGCCGCTGCCGACCAGGGTCAACTCGGCTTCGCTGCCAGCCTTCACATAACCCGGCTGCACCGCCAGCAGACGCGGCGAGCCTTGCTGCGCGGCGACGAAATCGAGGCCGCGTTCATCGTGGGCTTTTTCGAACATGCGGCCGGTGAGCTGGCCGTTATTGGCGGCGAGCACCTGCCGCATGCTTACGCCATCCACGTCCACGGTGCCGCGCCATTCATAGCCGCTGTAGAGCATCGCCGTGCCCTGGCCCTTGAAAGGCGTGCCGTCGGCGTACTGGCCGTCGAGGCTGACCTTGAAGCGATCGCCGGATTCCGGGCTGACGTTCATCACCCCGTTGAGTTCGCCCTTGCCCGGCAGGTGGCCGCTGAAGCTCCAGGTGCCGGCCAGGGTCGCGGCCTTGGGCATCGACTTCTGCCAGTCGCTCCAGGCCTTGCTGTCGAACGGGTACTGCTGCGCCAGCAGCGGCACCATGTCTTTCTTCGCCAGGTCGAACCAGTCGCGGTCGCGGGACAGTGCCTGGTATTCCAGCGACGGCCACTGGCCGAGGTGGAAGTTGACCAAGTGTTCCCACTCCTTGGCCGGACGCCTCTGCAGGGCGATCCGCGCGCCGGAGTGGCAGCGGGCGCACATTTGCTGAGTGGGTTCGCCGATCTGCTCGACGGTGTTCAGGCGGCGTTCGAGGGCGTAGCGCACGCCGTCGGTTTCGCTGGGCGCGAGGCCCTGGGTGTCGGCGAGGTACTTGACCAGCGTGCGGCGGTCTTCGTCGCTGATCTGCAACTGGTGCATGGTCTGCATGCGGCCGATGGTCATCAGCCAGCCTTCCGGGGTTTTGCGTTGGTGGCTGATGCGGCTCAAGGCGTTGTCACCTTCGGGCAGGTGGCAGCCCTGGCAGGTTTCCTTGAGGATCGCCTGGGCTTCGCGGGCCTGGCTGACCTGGGGCTGCAAGGCAAGACTGACGGCCATTGCCAGCATTCCTCCAGCGCTGGCGAACCTGAGTGTTCTCTTCATCGATGACTGACCTCCACGGGGGTTCTTCTTATTGTTCGTACACTTCTTATAGGTCTCTTCTGTCGGCCGTACAGCGGCAGAGCACGGACCGAAGAGCAGCTTGCAAGGGCCGATACATATTGTGTGCCAAGAGCCGGAAGCACCGTATCAGGGGCTTCGCGGACCATATGACACGGGCCTCGCGGCTAAATTCGCGACAACTGAGACGGCGTGAGACGGCTGTCGCAGGCCGCTGAGAATGTCTCAGCGCCTGTCGCAATTTGCGACGGCCGGTGTGCGACAGCAGCCAGGCTGCGGCAACGTTTCACCCCTTGGATTCACAGCGCTGCAGGACGACACCCGGCACTTGGCACAGCGGTTGCGATCCGCCCTGGCAATCACTCACAAGAACGAGGTTTGCCATGTCCACCACTGCCCCCCTGCACCCTGCCGTCGAGGCGTTCATCCGACGCGCGCCGACCATGCTGATCGGCGCCGACTGGGTCGAGTCCAGCGACGGCGAACGCCTGACCCTGCGCAACCCGGCTAGCGGCGAGGTGCTGTGCCAGGTGCCGGCAGCCACGCCCGCCGATGTCGGTCGCGCCGTGA
This sequence comes from Pseudomonas sp. 5P_5.1_Bac1, assembly GCF_025466015.1. NCBI lineage: Bacteria > Pseudomonadati > Pseudomonadota > Gammaproteobacteria > Pseudomonadales > Pseudomonadaceae > Pseudomonas > Pseudomonas sp. 5P_5.1_Bac1. The sequence goes on from NZ_JANLNX010000104.1 coordinate 41,008, forward strand.
GCGCCGCGCGCCAGGCCTTCGATGATTCGGCCTGGAGCCGGACCCGCCCGCGCGAACGGCAGAACCTGTTGTGGAAACTGGCCGACCTGATGGAGCGCGACGGCGAAATCCTCGCCCAGCTCGAATGCCTGAACAACGGCAAGAGCGCGGTGGTGGCGCGAGTCATGGACGTGCAACTGGCCATCGACTTCCTGCGTTACATGGCCGGCTGGGCGACCAAGATCGAGGGCCAGACCGTCGAGGTGTCGTTGCCACTGATGCCCAACGACGAGTTCCATGGTTTCGTGCGCCGCGAAGCGGTGGGTGTGGTTGGCGCCATCGTCGCCTGGAACTTCCCGCTGCTGCTGGCCTGCTGGAAACTCGGCCCGGCCCTGGCCACCGGGTGCAGCGTGGTGCTCAAGCCCGCCGACGAAACCCCGCTGAGCGCGCTGAAACTGGCCGAACTGGTGCTGGAAGCCGGTTACCCCGCGGGCGTGTTCAACGTGGTCACCGGCACCGGCGTGGTCGCCGGCGATGCCCTCACCCGCCACCCCGGCGTGGACAAACTGACCTTCACCGGTTCCACCGCCGTCGGCCAGCAGATCGGCAGAGTGGCGATGGACAACATGACCCGCGTCACCCTGGAACTGGGCGGCAAATCGCCGACCATCGTCATGGCCGACGCCGACCTGTCCATCGCCGCCGCCGGCGCCGCCCAGGCGATCTTCTTCAACCAGGGCCAGGTCTGCTGCGCGGGCTCCAGGCTGTATGTGCACCGCAAGCACTTCGACAACGTCGTGGCCGATATCGCCGGCATCGCCAACAGCATGAAACTCGGCAACGGCCTCGACCCCAGCGTGCAAATGGGCCCGCTGATCTCCGCCCGCCAGCAGAAACGCGTGTTCGACTACATCGAACAAGGCCGCAACAGCGGCGCCACCATCGCCTGCGGTGGCGAGCAGTTCGGCCCCGGTTACTTCGTCAAACCCACCGTGATCGTCGATGTCGATCAGAAACACCCGCTGGTGCAGGAAGAAATCTTCGGCCCAGTGCTGGTGGCCATGCCGTTCGACGACGAAGCCGAGGCCCTGCGCCTGGCCAATGACAGCCCGTACGGTTTGGGCGCGAGCATCTGGTCCAACAACCTCGGCGCCGTGCACCGGATGATTCCGAAGATTCGTTCGGGCTCGGTATGGGTCAACTGCCACAGCGCGCTGGACCCGGCGCTGCCGTTCGGCGGCTACAAAATGTCCGGCGTCGGCCGCGAGATGGGCGCCGCGGCGATCGAGCACTACACCGAGCTGAAATCGGTGTTGATCAAGCTTTAAGAATCAGGGACGGTAGCCCTGGCTCAGCAGCCAGCCACGGATGTGGCGCTGCTGTTCCGGGCTCAGCGGCGCCAGCACTTGATCGGCCGGTTCAGTGCGCAACCGGCTGACCAGCGGCGCCAGTTCCACACCATTCAGGTGCCAGATGCCCAATGGCTGATCGGGGCTGATCACCACGTGCGCGAGGTCCACAAGACCGTCACGCAGCACTGGCGCCTGTTCTATCCGCAAGTCGGCGAAGTCCACGTCGGCATGCATCGGTTCGGCGTCCGGCCATTGCCGCCGCGCCTGCCAGAACGGCTGGTCGGCCCAGCGTTGTTCCTCGATATAGAAATCCCGCCCGAGCCGGGCGAAACGCCAGAACAGGTGCTCGACCCGCTGTTGATGAAACCGCAGCGCCAGGTCGCGGCGTTCCGGGCGGGTCAGCAGGGTGTTGATCACCGCCGGCGCCTGCAGGGCCGAGGACAGTGACTGGAAGATGCCGTTGCCCGACAACGGGTCCACCGCCATCGCCGCATCGCCCACCCGCAGCCAGTTGTCGCCGCCACAGACTGGCGTGAGGATCGCCGTGCTGCTGCGGGCGTGCAGTTGCAGGTCGCGTTCGTCCTGCGCGGCGAAAAACGCCCGCGCCAGCGGCGATTGCCAGCGGCGTTCGCGGCAGAAATCGAGCAGCGCGGATTTGTCCGGTAATGCCGTACCGGAGACGTCCAGAGTCCACTGCCAGTAGCAGCGACCATCGGCCTGCCGAGCCATCCACATCCAGCCATCGGCCTGGCTTTCCACGGCGCTGGCGCTGGCACCGGGCTCGCCCTGCCAGCGGTTCAGCAGGCTCAGGGTTTCCGGCCCGCGCCAGGCACGGCCCACGGAACGGTCGTGTTGCGGGGCCTGGCGCCCGCGGGCTTCGACGTAGAAATCAGCGGACAACGCGGGCGCGCCGTCCAGTTCGACGGTCACCCCGCCAGCTTCGCTCCGCACGCCAAGCACCCGCGCTTCGATCAGGCGAACGCCGGCGTGGTACAGGTCGTCGCGCAGGCCCTGGTCGAAACGCGGACGGTCCAGCAGAAATTCGACATTGCGGTCATGGGCCTCGCCGTTCCAGCGCGCGTGCCGCCGCGACGGTTCGCTCGCCACCGCTAATGCGCGGTTGAGCCCGGCGCCGCGAAGCGCTTCCAGCACCCGTTGCGACACCCCTTCGAGCGCCGCGAAGCGTCGCCATTCGCTGACCACACACACCTCGAAACCAAGCCGGCGCAGGCCCAGGGCAACAGCGGCACCGGCAGGCCCGGCGCCGAGCACGACGATGGATGTCATGCCTGGCCTTTGTATTCGCGCCCACGGTACTGGGCGTTGTACAGCAGCCACGCCATCACTTGGGCGTTGCTCGCGTGAGGCTGGTCGCGCAGGAAGGCGGCGATGTGCCCGGTCAGTGCCGCGCAGCCAAAACTGGCGCCGGACAGCGGGCTTTCGCGGGCCCGCACGCAAGCACCGAAATCGGCCTGGGGCGTGTCCAGCCAGCTCCACTCATCGGGCTGGCAACGCGCATCGCCGGTGATGCGCAACACACCGGGATAAACGGCGGGATACACCGGCGCGCCTTGCGCCGGGGTCGAGGCGCAGATCAACACGCCGGCCTTGATCGCCGCCGCGCAGGCCTCACGCAGTGCCGGACGGTCCTCGCGCAGGCCAAGACTGAGGTTGATCAGGCGCACGCCGCAGCTCACCAGCCAGTCGATCCCGGCGGCGACCTGCAAGGCAGTGGTGACACCCCGCTGATCGAAGACCTGGGCGACATGGATCGGCACGTCTCCGGCACCCGCAGCGATCAGTTGCACCACGGCGCTGCCGTGGCCGAGGGCATCTTCCAGCGGCGGCTGCTGGCTGATTCCGACCGAGGCCAACTGGAAACGCCGCGCCTCGCCCATCCGCGCGAGGGGCGTGCCGCTGTCGACCACGCCAACCCGAAAATCACGCATGGCCGGCCTCCGTCAGAACGTGCAGGCGACCCTCACGCAGGACCAGATGCAGGCTGGCGTCGGCCAGGGTCGAGGGACGGTGGCTAACCAGGATGCGGGTACGGTCAGCAAAGAGTTGGTCAATCGCGGCAATCACTTCACGCTCCGTGTGTTCGTCAACTTGCGAGGTGGCTTCGTCCAGCACCAGCAGCAGCGGGTCCTGCAGCAGTGCGCGGGCGATAGCAATACGCTGTTTCTGACCGCCCGACAACTGCTGGCCGCGCTCGCCCAGCGGGCTGTCGAGGCCTTCCGGCAGGCTGGCGATCAGGCTGTCCAGTTGCGCCAGCCGGGCGACTTCGGCAATGGCTTCGCGACTGGCATCCGGCACGCTGTAGGCGAGGTTGTCGGCGAGGCTGCCACGGAACAGCACGATGTCCTGGCTGACCACCGCCACACGCCGCCGCAAGGCGTGCAGATCGAGTTCGCGCAGGTCGACGCCGCCCAGCAGGATCTGCCCCGACTGCGGATCGTAGAAGCGCTGCAGCAGGTCGATCAAGGTGGATTTGCCGGCACCGGAGATACCGCGCAGGGCGACCTTGCTGCCGTGGGGAATACTCGCGCCGACATCCTGCAACAACGGCGGGCGCCCCGGGTGGGCGAAGCACACCCCGCGCAAATGCAGGTCGCCGCGGTCCGGCATCGGCCGGGTGTGGACCGGGCTGTCGACTTCCGGGGCAACGCCGCGCAACTCCATCACCCGGCCAAGGCTGACGCTCATGCGCTGCATCGCCACATACAAGCCCAGCAGGCTTTGTACCGGGCCGACGGCCATGCCGAGGTAGGTGGAAAACGCGATCAGCGCGCCCAGTTGCCAGGTGCCCTGCACCACCCAGTAACCGCCCACCAGAAACGCGCAGGCGCGGGACAGCGAGGTCAGCGTGCCGGGCACCGCCTGGGTGAAGAATTCGGTGACCTGCACCCGCAGCAACTGGCCCATGTAGCCCTGCCCCAGGCCATCAAGACGGCGGGCCTCGCGTTGCTGCTGGCCGGCGGACTGGATGAATTTCATCGCCGGCAGGGTCTCCACCAGAAACGACGAAACGTCCGCCGAACGCTCGCGCAACTGCCGCACCTCACGCTCGACCTTGCGCCGCATCCAGCGCAGCCAGAGCACGTCCAGCGGGATCAGCACCAGCGCCAGCAGCGCCAGCTTCCACGACAACACCAGCAGCATCGCCAACGCACAGACCAGACCGATCACGCTGGACACGGCGGAGAACAGCGAATCCACGGCAAAGCGCTGGATCTCGGCGACGTCACCGTCCAGCCGCGACATCAGGTCACCCAGCCGGCGCTGGCCGTAGAAGGTCGGCGACAGACGTTGCAGGTGCCGATACAGCTCGTCGCGCAAGGCGAACAGAATGCGCCCTGAAAGACGGGTGTGCAGGTAGCGGTTGAGCCCGGACAACAGCGTGCCGACGATCCCGGCCAGTACCATCAGGCCGGCGATCAGCGCCAGCTTAGGGAAGTCCTTGGCCAGCAGGCCGTCGTCGATCAGCAGCTTGGTCAGCCACGGCTGCACCAGCACCAGCGCCGTGGCGCACATCGACAACCCGAGCAGGCCGACGATGGCCAGCCGCTGCGGGCGGACGAAGCTGTACAACCAGCCCAGTGCGTCGTGCAGGGCGGGACGGTCCTGATGCTCGATCAGGCGCGAGAGCAGACGCTGCATCACCGCGGCATCTGCTTGAGCTTGCGGTACAGCGTGGCGCGGCTGATGCCCAGCGCATCGGCAGCCGCCGAGACGTTGCCGTGATGACGGTCGAGGGCCTGGCGAATCAGGTCGTGCTGGTTGTGGCGCAGGTTGTCGCGGTTGACCGGTGGCTCGCCGGCGCGCAGCTCGTCCAGCAGGTTGTCTGGCAGATGATCGAGGCCGAGTTCCTGCTCGCCGTCTTCGCGCATCGCCAGCAGCAGGCGCAGGCTCATTTCCAGTTGGCGGATGTTGCCCGGCCAGTGATAGCCGGCGAACAACCGCGACACTTCGGCAGACAGCCGCACGCCCTGGCCGCCGAGGCGGGCCAGCAGGCTGTCGATCAACGCGGGGAGGTCTTCGCGCTCGCGCAGGGCCGGCAACTGCACGCTGATGCCGTTGATGCGGTAGTAGAGGTCTTCGCGGAACTGCTGGTCTTGCACCTGGCGCTTGAGGTCGCGGTGCGTGGCGCAGACCAGCGCGATGTCCAGTTCCTGCTCCTGGGCCGCGCCCAGCGGCGCCACCTTGCGCTCCTGCAACACCCGCAACAGCCGGGCCTGCAAGGCCAGCGGCATGTCGCCGACTTCATCGAGAAACAGCGTGCCGCCGTGGGCCTGCTGCAGGCGCCCGACCATGCCGCCGCGCCGCGAGCCGGTGAAGGCGCCTTCGCGGTAGCCGAACAGTTCCGATTCGATCAGCCCTTCGGGGATCGCCGCGCAGTTCACCGCGATAAAGGGTTTGCCGGCGCGGGCGCTTTCCTGATGCAGGGCGCGGGCGACCACTTCCTTGCCGCTGCCGGTTTCGCCCAGCAGCACCACCGGCAAGTCATTGGCCAGCCCTTGGCGGGCCATGCGCAACGCCCGGGCAAACCGGCTGTTGCCGGCGCCGAGTGCTTCCAGCGACGGCGTGGTGGAAACAGCGGGGGCGACGCGGGCGACCAGCGCCGGAACCGACACCGCGAGCGGACGCTGCGGCACTTGCAGGGTCTTGTAGTAAAAGGCGCCTTTGGCGGTCTCGACGCTGTCGACCTGGCCAGGTTGCAAACGCGCCAGCCATTGCTCCAGGCGCATGCCCAGCAGGCCGTCGCAGCGCTGGCCAATCAAACTGGCGCGGTCGCTGCGCAGCAACTGGCAGGCCTGGTTGCTGGCGGCGAGGATATGCCCGTCCAGGCTCACCGCCAGCAGGCCCTGCCAGCAGGATTTCAGGTACTGCCGCCGGCTGTGGAAGGCCAGCACGATCTGTTCGGGGAAGCTGCTCTTGAACAGCCGGCTTTCGATCTGGCTGACCGCCAGCGCCAGCAGCGCGGTTCGGTCAGGCAGGCGGCCCAGCGGGCCTTGGCGGGTCAGGTCGAGGACGCCGAGCAACTCACCTTGCGGGCAGTGGATCGGCACCGAGGTGCAGGAAAAATCGCTGAGCCGTTCGAGAAAGTGCTCGCCGCAATCGATCTGCACCGTGCGCGCTTCCACCAGCGCGGTGCCGAGGGCGTTGGTGCCGCGGGCGGCTTCGCTCCAGCAGGTGCCGGGGGAGATATCGCCCAGGCCACGGCGCTTGAGCACGGCGGATTCGCCGTGGATGGTGAGGATGGTGGCGTCGGCATTGGCGAGGATGATCAGGCTGTCCTGGCCTTGGCGTGCGCCGAGGTAATCGAGTTCGGCGGTCGCGGCGTCCAGCAGCGGGCGGTTGTTGGCCAGCAGCAGGTCGAGGCTGGCGGCGGAAGTCAGGGCGACTTCCTGCCCGGCGTTACCGGTAACCCCATGGCCGAGGCTACGGCGCCAGGAGGCGTCGATTTCGGCACGCAGGAAGCCATCGGGCAGTTGCCCTTCCACGGACAGGCGTTCCCGGGCAAGGCGGGGGTTAGAGGTCGCGGTGGCGGACGCTGTTTTTATTGTGCTCATCGGCGGCTCCGGATCGGTTAATCCGTTACAAGCAAGTCCTGCGCCATTTGGTGGCAGGGCTTTTCGG
>NZ_JANLNX010000053.1:0-47600 GCF_025466015.1 Pseudomonas sp. 5P_5.1_Bac1
GGGCGGACATTTTTTTTTTGGTTGGGGGGCGGGGGGGCCCCCCCCACGGCGGCAGAGCGGCCCTGAATTTGCCGCCACAGATTGAAATACTTTCCCTGTGTAGTAAAACGCCGCTACAACTGTAGGATCAACGTCCCTTTTTTGATCTCAGGTTGATATGACAGCGTTCTCGGAGCCCCCCAGTAGCAGGCCTTTCCGGCCTTCCTTTCTTCACCGTCCTTGCGACGCTTCCTGCATGAGTGCCCAACCATGGAATGGCTAGCCGATCCCACCGCGTGGCTGGGACTGGCCACGCTGATCGTCCTTGAACTGGTTCTGGGCATCGACAACCTCGTCTTTATCGCCATCCTCGCCGACAAACTGCCGCCCCATCAGCGCGACCGCGCGCGGGTGATCGGTCTGTCGCTGGCGCTGATCATGCGCCTGGGCCTGCTGGCCTCGATCTCGTGGATGGTGACGCTCACCGCGCCGCTGTTCGAGGTGTTCGACAAATCCTTCTCCGGCCGCGACCTGATCATGCTGTTCGGCGGTGTGTTCCTGCTGTTCAAGGCCACCATGGAACTGCACGAGCGCCTCGAAGGCCATGTGGTGCAAGCCAACGGCCCGGTCCGGCATTCGGCGTTCTGGCCGATCGTGGCGCAGATCGTGGTGCTCGACGCGGTGTTCTCCCTCGACGCGGTGATTACCGCGGTCGGCATGGTCGAACACCTGTCGATCATGATGATCGCGGTGATCTTCTCGATCGGCATCATGATCGTCGCCAGCAAGCCGTTGACCCGCTTCGTCAACGCCCACCCGACGGTGATCATGCTGTGCCTGGGCTTCCTGATGATGATCGGCTTCAGCCTCACCGCCGAAGGTCTGGGCTTCCACATTCCGAAGGGCTACCTGTACGCGGCGATCGGTTTCTCGATCCTCATCGAGCTGTTCAACCAGTTGGCCCGGGCCCGCCGCAAGCGCAGCCTGCAGGAACACCGGCCGCTGCGTGAGCGCACCGCCCATGCCGTGCTGCGCCTGCTGGGCGGACGCCGGGTCGAGGCCGACGAGGTCGGTGAAGATATCGCCGACCTGGTGGGCGACGGCGAGGAACAGGTGCTGTTCGACCGCCGCGAGCGGGTGATGATCAGCGGTGTGTTGAACCTCGCCGAGCGACCGATCAAGACGGTGATGACCGTGCGCGCCGAAGTCGATGCCATCGACCTGGCGCAGCCGCCCGAGGTGATCCGCAACGCGCTGATCAATTCCTCGTATTCGCGCCTGCCGCTGATCCGCGGTGGCCGCATCGAGGAACCGCTGGGCTACGTGCACAAGAAGGAGTTGCTCAAGGCCATGCTCGCCGGCGAGCAACCCGACCTGGAGCAACTGATGCGTGCGCCGCTGAACCTGCTGGAGAGTTTCAGCATCCTCAACGCGCTGGAGCAGATGCGCGCCGAGTCGACGCACATCGCCTTCGTGGTCAACGAATTCGGTGATTTCACCGGCGTGTTGACCATGACCGACATTCTTGAGTCGATCGCCGGCGAGTTGCCTGACGCCAGTGAAGTGGAAGGCCCGGGCATCGTCGCCGACCAGGAGGGTTACTTGGTCAGCGGTGCGCTGAACCTGCGCCAGATCCAGGCGCAGATCGGTTTTGCCGCCAGGCCGACCGACGACTACCAGACCCTCGCCGGGCTGGTGATGAGCCTGCTCGATCGCCTGCCGAGGGTGGGCGACCAGTTGGCCTGGAACGACTGGCGGATGACGGTAGTGGAGGTCGAGGAACGGCGGGTGCGGCAGGTCCGCCTTACACCGGCCGGCGCCGCTGACGGAGCAGGTGCCTGACGCCTTCGAGCACCAGCACCACCACCGCCAGCCAGATCGGCAGGTACGTCAGCCATTGATCCTGGGCGATGCTTTCGCCCAGGAGCAGGGCCACCATCACCAACAGCACCGGCTCGACGTAGCTGAGCAGGCCGAACAGGCTGAACGCTAGCACCCGGCTTGCCAGCACGTAGCTGATCAGCGCCAGGGCGCTGATCGCCCCCAGCAGCGGGATCAGGCCATAGAGTTGCGGATGGCTGGCCAGGTCGTCCGCGCTCAGCGGGCCCTTGATCACGAAATACAGCGCCGCCGGCATCAGCAGGCACATGTCCGCCCACAGCCCGCCCAGGTGATCGGTGCGCAGCCGTTTGCGCAACACGAAATAGATCGGATAACCACCGGCCACCACCAGGGTTTCCCAGGCGAAACTGCCGTGCTGGAACAGTTCGTGGCCAACGCCGGTAATGGCAAAAAACACCGCCACTTTCTGCAGGCGCGACAGGCGTTCGCCGTACACCAACCGCCCGGTCAGGACCATGGTCAGCGGCAGTAAGAAATACCCCAGCGACACTTCCAGGCTGCGCCCGTGCAGCGGCGCCCAGAGAAACAGCCACAATTGCACGCCCATCAGCGCCGACGTGCCGCACAGGCCAAGGAGTAACGCCGGGGTCCGGCGGATGCGCGCCAGCAGCCCGGTGACCAGCGGCCAGTCGCGGCTGATCAGCATGAACAGGGTGATGCATGGCAGGGTCAGGAGCATGCGCCAGCCGAAGATTTCCTCGCCATCGAGCGGGGCGAGGAGGGAGGTGTAGTAATACATCACGGCAAACAGGCAGGATGCCATCACCGATAAAGCAATGCCTCTGGACAAGGGGGCCTCGATACAACGAAAAGCGGGGGGAAGGATTGACCGGTCATGATCTCAGGGGCACCACCGGTTCGGCAACCGTCGCCCCGGTCGGTTGTTCGGCCAGAGCGTTGATGAAGTCGTTCAGGGGCATGGGCCGGCCAAACAGGTAGCCCTGTTGGTAATCCACCTGGTAGCGGGCCAGGTAGTCGCGTTGCTCGGTGGTTTCCACGCCTTCGGCGACGATGCCCAGGCCGAGCTTGCCCGACAGCTCGATGATGCTGTCGAGAATGTGCAGCGACAGCGCATCGACGCCAATCATGGCGACGAAGCTCTGGTCGATCTTCAGGTAATCCACTTCGAACTGGCGCAGATAGCTCAGGCTCGACTGGCCGGTGCCGAAATCATCGATGGCCAACAGCACGCCGAGCGCGTGCAGGCGTTCGAACAGGTGGTCGGTGGTGTCGCTGGGGATGATCGGCGTGCGCTCGGTCAGTTCCAGGGTGAGCCTCACCCGACCGGGCGGGAAGCGCGCCAGCAGTGCCTGGCAATCGTCGTACAGGGAGAGGTCCTGGCAGTGCGCGGCGGTGATGTTGATGCCCAGGTGGAAACCGTCCTCGAAGGTATGGGCCAGCGGCGCCAGTTGCTCGCCGACCTTCTCCATCAGGCGCCGGGTCATGGGCACGATCAGGCCGCTGTGCTCGGCGTAAGGAATGAACAGGTCGGGGCGCACCAGGCCCTCGCGCGGATGCTGCCAGCGCATCAGCACTTCGGCGCCGGACCAACGGTAGTCGCCGTTGCGCACTACGGGCTGGAAGTAGGGGAGGAATTCGTCGGCATCCAGCGCCCGTTGCAGCTCCGCCCGATGCGACGAAGCGCGGCGCAACTGCCAGTAGCAGGCGGCGCCGGCGCTGACGCCGAGAAACAGCAGCAGGCCGAACAACGCCGGGTATTCGCTGCGTATCAGTTGCCAGGTCTGCCCGGGGCCGAAGCCGCTGTGCAGGGAAAAGGCATAGCGCTGCGAGCGCACTTGCTCGGCCGCCAGGGCGTAGCCGGGCACCGGGCCGTCGTTGACCTTGCCGCGCTGGTCGATCCAATGCCCGCCGACCTGCAGACGCAGGTCGATGTTCGGTGCGATAAGACGCAGGGCGCTGGTCAGGTGGTCGCCGTCGAGGGTGCTGATGGCGCCTTTCTCGCCTTCGGTGAGGCGGTACACCAGCAGCGGATGGCCGGGTGACACCGAGTTGCCGTTCATCAGCCACAGGCTACCCTCGGTGTAGTCGGCCGGATTGACCTTTTCCCGGAAGTCGCCGAACAGCGAGGTGCAGTAGATCTCGTCGTGGAAGGTCAGGTTGGTGGAGCGTACGAATGAGCGCCGGGTGACCTGTTCGCGCAGCGCCAGGTTGACCTGCTCGCAGGGCTGGCCGGCCAGTGGCAGCAAGTCGCGGGCGGCACCGGCGACGTTGTCCAGCACCCGCTCCAGGTGGCTGACCGCTTCATGCGCGCTGCCCAGCGCCCGCGCCTGCAATTCGCGTTGGGCCTGCCAGTGCATGATCGCCAGGCCGCAGACCACCGGGACCGCGCCCACCAGCCAAGGCACCAGGCGGCGCGTGAGGCGGCCGCGGTTACGGGAATACTGCAGAGGCATGCCGGGTCCGTCCGTGTGTTTGGTGTTCGCTCATGATAGCGGAGAGATAACCGGGCGCCGGGGCGGGGCGCCTGCTATCGGTTGTAGGTGGGGCGGGGCCTGTACGCGGTGCGCGACAAATTCATTTACGCCCTGTAGAATCGCGTTACGCATACAATAATAAGGTTCCCCGCCTCATGGGGAATCAAGCCCGCCGGGAATGGTCCCCTATGAAGTGTCATGGGTTCAAACTGATTTATGGTGACTACCTCGCCCGCAGTGTGAGGGGCATCTCTTGCGCGCCACCAGATTCTTCCGCATCGACCGCAGGTAACGCTGGCTACAACCGTTATTGAACCGTTTTGATGATGAGGAATACGAACATGGCAGATATCTTCGAGAACCCGATGGGCCTGATGGGCTTCGAATTCATTGAATTCGCCTCGCCGACCCCGGGCACCCTTGAGCCGATCTTCCAGATCATGGGCTTCACCAAGGTCGCCACCCACCGCTCCAAGGACGTCCACCTGTACCGTCAGGGCGATATCAACCTGATCCTGAACAACGAGCCGAAAAGCGTCGCGTCGTATTTCGCCGCCGAGCATGGCCCGTCGGTCTGCGGCATGGCCTTCCGCGTGCGCAACGCCCATGCCGCCTACGCCCGGGCCCTGGAGCTGGGCGCGCAGCCGGTGGAAATCGAAACCGGCCCGATGGAACTGCGCCTGCCGGCGATCAAGGGTATTGGCGGTGCGCCGCTGTACCTGATCGACCGCTTCGAAGAAGGCAGCTCGATCTATGACATCGACTTCAACTTCATCGAAGGTGTCGACCGCAATCCGGTCGGCGCCGGGCTGAAGCTCATTGATCACCTGACCCACAACGTCTATCGCGGGCGCATGGCCTACTGGGCCGGCTTCTACGAGAAGCTGTTCAACTTCCGCGAGATCCGCTACTTCGACATCAAGGGCGAATACACCGGCCTGACTTCCAAGGCCATGACCGCGCCGGACGGCATGATCCGCATCCCGCTGAACGAAGAGTCGTCAAAGGGCGCCGGGCAGATTGAAGAGTTCCTGATGCAGTTCAACGGCGAAGGGATCCAGCACGTCGCCTTCCTCACCGACGACCTGCTCAAGAGCTGGGATACCCTGAAACAGATGGGCATGCGCTTCATGACCGCGCCGCCGGAAACCTACTATGAAATGCTCCAGGGTCGCCTGCCGGATCACGGCGAGCCGACCGAAGAACTGCAGTCCCGCGGGATCCTGCTGGACGGCTCGTCCAACCCGGATGACAAACGCCTGCTGCTGCAGATCTTCTCGGAAACCCTGATGGGCCCGGTGTTCTTCGAATTCATCCAGCGCAAAGGCGACGATGGTTTCGGCGAGGGCAACTTCAAGGCACTGTTCGAGTCGATCGAGCGTGACCAGGTTCGTCGTGGCGTGCTTAGCGCCGACTGACTAGCTGAAAGCAAAAAAACGCCGGCATGCCGGCGTTTTTTTATGGGTTTTCAGTGGCCCTTCGCGAGCAAGCTCGCTCCTGCACGAGCGGCGCGGCTCATGATGCTGTAGGAGCGAGCTTGCTCGCGAAAGGCCCCACAGGTTCAACCGCCTTGCATCCTTAAGCCCATTTCACACCCGCCGCGCGGTGGGCTGGCGTCGACGGTACATCGCCCAGTAGCTACCGATGGCGGTCATCAGGCCGACCAACAGCAGCGACGGGGCGACGGCCAGGCTGTTTTCCAGCAACTGCCGGGCGGTGTGGCCCGGCCGATAGCCGACGTGCAGGGTGTAGCCGTACATCGGCGAGACCAGGCTCGCGTACTGCTCCATGTCCACGATGCCGGCGTTCTCCTGCACCTCGCCGCTGGCGCCGATCGATGTCGGCCCGAATTGCAGGATCACATTGGCCGGCTCACGGATGCCATTCAGCAGGCGCTGAAGAATCGCGCCGTCAGCCACCGCCAGTACACCGTAGGGATATTCCTGCAAGCGGTAGTAGAGAATCGCCGAGTCCGGGGTGTTGTCGTTGCCCGGTTCCAGGCGCAGCCGGTGATTGAAGTAGTCGCCGGGATCCACCAGCAGCCCGGACTCCCCGCGCAGGGTGCTGCAATAAGCACGATTCTCCCGGACCAGTGTCAGCGAACGCAGCTCGGGATTTGCCACCACCTCGGTGTACAGCGTCGGCAGGGCCTTGTCGCACGGTAACTCTGCGAGGTTGAGTACCTTGTTGCTGGCTCCGTGCAGGGACTCGATCAGCCCGTCAACGCGCCGCAAGGCTTCGCGCTGGGCGGCATCGACGGACTCTTCGAGCTTCTTGTCCACCTGCCACGCCATCACCAGCAGGCCGCAGGCGACAGGTGCCAGACCGATCAACAACGTGGTGAGCAGTTCGAGCAGCGCACGACCGGAATCAAAAGTACGAGAGGGCATGGTTCACCTATGTTGGAGGGCAGGGCCCGGCGTGGGGAAAGTCGCCGGGCCGAAGCCGATCAGCATAAGTGAGCGCTATACACCACTCCTGTACGAGAGCCAGACATGGCGTGTGTGAATGGTCGCTTCGTCGTCGCTGGCTAACGGCCGCTTTTGCCTGCCAGGGCGGCCACCACCAAGTGGCCCACCGCGGCGCCGGAGGCCGGGTTCTGCCCGGTGATCAGCCGACCTTCCTTCTGATCGGCAATGGCGAAGGCTTGCCAAGGCTCCTCGGTCTTGCAATAGAGGCCGCCGCGGGCGCTCAGCTCGGTTTCGGTCAGGTAGGGCACGACTTTGTCCAGCTCGACCAGTTGCTCCTCGATGTTGGAGAAACCGGTCACTTCGCGGTCCTTGACCAGCAGGCTGTTGTCGCTGAGCTTGATGTTCAGCAGGCCCACCGCACCATGGCAGACCGAGGAGACGACACCACCGTTCTCGAAAATCTGCCGGGCGATTTCTTGCAGGTCATGGTTGTCGGGAAAGTCCCAGATCACACCATGGCCACCGGCGTAATAAATGGCCTGGTAGTCCCGGGCCTTGACCTGGCCCGGCGCCAGAGTGGTGCCAAGGCGGTTCATGAAGGCCTTGTCGTCGTACCATTGCCAGTCGATGTCCTGGGCCATGCTCAGGCTGTGCGGGTCGACCGGCACATAGCCGCCGGTGGGGCTGACGTAATCGACGTGGTAACCGGCCTTTTGCAGCACATCGGCGAAATGCACCGCTTCGCCCAGCCACAGGCCGGTGGCGCGTTTCAGGTTGGGGTATTTGGCTGTGTTGGTCAGCACCACCAGAACTTGCTTGCTCATTGCGGTGATCCTTTTGAAGGGGTTGCACAGGCGGCAATTCGTGGACAGCAAAACGTATACAGCATAGTCGTCCAGGAAAAGCCCGCCATCGGCTATGGCGATGTGCTAGCGTTTAACCTTGATGCCTTGAATCAGGAGAGCCGGACATGGCAGGTGCCCAGGAGCAATCGCAGGTTTTCATGCAGGCCGCCATCGACGAGGCGCGCAAGGGGCTGGCAGAAGGGGGCATTCCCATCGGTTCGGTGATCGTCCACGAGGGCCGGATCATCGGCCGTGGCCACAACCGCCGGGTGCAGCAGGGCAGTGTGGTGCTGCATGGCGAGATGGACGCTTTCGAGAACGCTGGCCGGCAGAACGCCAGCGTTTATGCCGAGGCCACGCTGTATACCACGCTGTCGCCGTGTTCGATGTGCAGCGGGGCGATCCTGCTCTACGGTATCCGTGAAGTGGTAGTTGGCGAAAACCACACGTTCCTCGGCGAAGAAGCCTTGTTGCGGGAACGTGGGGTGCAGGTCACAGTGCTACAGGATGAGCACTGCATCGGGCTGATGCGCCAGTTCATTCAGGCGCAACCCGCCCTCTGGAACGAAGACATCGGGCAGGAGTCCGAAGCCTGAGTACCTGTAAGGAAGCGACTCGAACATGCACATCATTCATGTCGAACCCCGCCCGCTTCAGCAAGGCGGAATGAGCGAAGAGGTCCGTCAGTTCGACTGGAGCAAGACCTCCCTTGGGCCGATGCATCGCTGGCCGGCCTCGCTGCGTATCGCCGTCGATTTGTTGCTGGCGTCCAAGTTTCCCGGCTGCCTGGTCTGGGGCCGTGACATGGTCAGTATCCACAACGATGCCTTCGTGCCCATTCTCGGCACCAAGCCGGCGCCCTTGGGGCGTGGCTTCCACGAAGTCTGGAGCGACGTCTGGCACGATGTCGGCGCCTTGGCGTTCCGGGCCCTGCAGGGCGAGGCGGTGTTCCAGGAGAACCTGCCGCTGGTGACCAGCCGCAACGGCGTGCTGGAGCAGGTTTATTTCACGTTTTCCTACAGCCCGGTCCGGGACGAGAACGGCGATGTGGTCGGTTTTCTCGACACCGTGCTGGAGACCACCAGCAACGTCGAATCGGAACGCCAATGGCGTGATCTGGCCTGTTCGTTCGAGAAACAGGTTCAGGAGCGCTCCACCGAGCACCAGCGTTTGTGGGAACTGTCCAGCGACCTGATGCTGGTGGTGCAGGGTGATTTGCGCCTGCGCATCGTCAACCCGGCGTGCCGGCAACAGCTTGGCTGGGACGACGGGATTGTCGGGCAGACCCTGCTCGATATCGGTCACCCGGATGACGCCGCCAATCTCGCCCAGTTGCTCGATGGCACCCAGCAAAGCGGCGAAGGGCGCTTGCGCCATGTCGACGGGCACTACCGCTGGTTCAGCTTCGGCGTCATGCCCGGTGCCGGCAGCGTTACCTTGGTGGGGCGCGACATTACCCAGGAGCGCGAGCGTGAAATGGCCTTGCGCCAGGCCGAGGAACTGCTGCGCCATGGCCAGAAGATGGAGGCCGTCGGCCAGTTGACCGGGGGCATGGCCCACGATTTCAACAACCTGCTGGCGGGCATCAGCGCCAGCCTGGAAATGCTCGAACGGCGCGTCGCCAAGGGCCAGACCCAGGACCTCGGCAAATACCTGCACGCCGCCCGCCAGGCTTCCGAACGTGCCGCGCAACTCACTCACCGGCTGCTCGCCTTCTCCCGTCGCCAGCCGCTGTCGCCGCGTCCCACCGACCTGAACGACCTGCTCAATGACATCCAGCCGCTGATTCTCCAGGTGATAGGCCCGGACGTGAACCTGCAACTCCAGGTCGACCCGCGGCCCTGGCTGATGCTGGTCGATATCAGCCAGATGGAAAACGCCCTGATCAACCTCTGCGCCAATGCCCGCGATGCCATGAACCGCCGTGGCAGCCTGAAGATCAGCACCAGCAATGAGCGTTGCGAGACCGCCATCCCGGGGCGCGATCTGCCGCCCGGCGACTACTGCTGCCTGCGGGTGGAAGACGATGGTTGCGGCATGGCCGCAGAGATTGTGCAGCGCGCCTTCGATCCGTTCTTCACCACTAAACCCGTGGGCGAGGGCACTGGCCTGGGCTTGTCGATGGTCTACGGTTTCGTCCGCCAGTCCGGCGGCGGCGTGTGGATCACCTCGGAAGAGGGCCGCGGCACCCGCATCGAATTGTTGCTGCCGCGCTACGTCGGCCCGTCGCTGCCGCTGCCGCAACCTCTTAAAGTGCTGCCGGCAAGCCCGGCGCAATTGCGCAACGAGCGCATCTTGCTGATCGATGACGAGCCGAACCTGCGCATGTTGATCAAGGAGGCGCTGATGGATCAGGGGCTGGAGGTGCTGGACGCCGCGGATGCCACCAGCGGCCTGGCGTTGTACGACAGCGCCGGCCCGATCGATCTGGTGGTTTCCGATATCGGCCTGTCGGGCGGGATCAGCGGCGTTCAGGTAGCACAGCGCTTGCGCAGCCGTTCACCGGACCTGCCGGTGCTGTTCATCACCGGATTCACCGAAGAGGCCCTCGACCCCCGCGATATGCTCGCACCGGGCCTCGAACTGATGACCAAGCCCTTCGGCCTCGACGCGCTGGTGCATAAAGTCACCGCCATGCTTCACCCGACCCGGCCACTGTTGGCGGAAGGGGAGGTGCGTTCAGTCTGACCGGCCCGGCTGGCCAGACGCTCCAGCACCAAATACACCGCCAGCGCCACCAGCAACGGCAGCAGGAAATACACCGCCCGATAGCCGATCAGCGCCGCCAGCAGCGTGCCCTGGCTGTATTGCCCTTGCAGCAGGGTGATGAACACACTCTCCAGCACCCCCAGCCCCGCCGGGATATGAGTAATAACCCCGGCAATGCTGCTGACCATCAGAATGGCGAGAATGGTCGGATAGCCGGCCTTGTCCGGCAGCAGCGTGTACACCACCAGCCCCATCAGCGCCCAGTTGCCGGCGCCCATCACTGCTTGCAGCAGCGCCAGGCGCCAGGACGGCAGGCGGATTTCCTGCCCGCGTACCTGCCATTTTCGACGTCGGGAGAAGCGGCATGCCAGCAGGTACGCCAGCGCCACCAGCAGCATGCCGATACCGATCAGACGCAGCCCGGTGCTGCCGATTTCCAGCCCCGCCGGCAGGCGCGGGAATCCCATGGCGAAAAGGCTGCCGGCCACCAGCAGATAACCCAGCCAGTTGGTGACCAGGCCAAGGCCGAGGATCCGGGTGATGGTCGGCGTGTCCAGTCCCAGCCGTGAATACAACCGATAGCGCAGCGCCACGCCGCCGACCCAGGCGCTCAGGTTGAGGTTGAAGGCGTAGCAGACGAACGCCAGCGGCAGCACGCGGCGCACCGGCAATGTGTGCCCGGTGTAGCGCCGGCCCAGCAGGTCGTAGCTGGCGAACAGGGTGAAACTGCAGGCGACGAACCCGAGGGCGGTCAGCAGTACGCTGGGGCGGTAGGAGGTCAGTGCCTGCCAGACCTCGCCCCAGTCCTGGTTGCGCAGCAGCATGAACAACAGCACCGGGACGAGGATGAAAAAGGCCACGGTCAGCACCTGCCGTGCGCGTTTCCACAGCGAATGACGACCCTTCATGACAGCCGCTCCTGACCGATGTCGGCCTGGTACAGCGGCTTGAGCCGTGGCTTGTGCGCCGGCAGCCAGCCGACCAGCGCGGGAAAGTAGCGGGTGAAGTGGAACGTCAGGAAGATCAGCGGCGCTCGCCACCAGTAGCCGCGCAGCACCCGTTGCAGGGTCACCCGCTTGCAGCGTTTGTGCATCAGCTCATCGAGGTGCTCGAACAGGCGCTGGTTGAAGGCTTCGTCGCGGATCACCAGGTTGGCCTCCAGGTTCAGCGACAGGCTCAGCGGGTCGAGGTTGCTCGAGCCCACGGTCGACCAGTGCCGGTCCACCAGCGCCACCTTGCCGTGCAGCGGGCGTTCGCAGTACTCGTGGATTTTCACCCCGTCGCGCAGCAGGTAGTTGTAGAGCAACCGCGAACACAGCCGCACCCACGGCATGTCGGGCATGCCCTGCAACACCAGGGTCACGTCGACCCCGCGGCGGGCGGCGTTGCGCAAGGCCCGCAGCAGGCGGTAGCCGGGGAAGAAATAGGCGTTGGCGATGATGATCCGTTCATGGGCGCTGACGATGGCCCGCAGGTAATGCTGCTCGATATCGGTGGGGTGCTCGTCGTTGTCGCGAATGCACAGGCGCATTCGCGCTTGCTCGCTGTCCGGTTGCAGCACCGGCGCGCGACGCCACCACGCACGGTGGCGGCCGCCAAGGCGGGCGCGGCTGTCGAGCAGCTTGAGGGTGGCCTGGCGCAGGTCATCGACGATCGGGCCGCGGACCTGCACGGCGTAGTCCTGCTTGGCCATGTCGCCGAAATCGCCCAGGTGGTCCGCCGAATAATTGATCCCGCCGATGAAGCCCAGGCTGCCGTCGATCACCAGGATCTTGCGGTGCAGCCGGCGGAACAGGTTGGTGCGCACGCCCAGGCGCATCGGGCTGGGATCGAAGGCCTGCAACTCGACGCCGGCATCGAACAGCGCCTGCAGGTACGCGTGGCTCAGTTCCGCGGTGCCGTAGCCGTCTACCAGCACCTTGACCCGCACGCCACGGCGGGCGGCGTCGATCAGCGCCTGTTGCAGTTCGAGGCCGACCTTGTCTTCGTAAATGATGAAGGTTTCCAGCAGCACTTCTTCATGGGCCTGGCGGATCGCCTCGAACGCCGCCGGGTAATATTCCTCGCCGTTGATCAGCAGTTGCACGTGGTTTTCGTCGCGCCATTCGGTGTTCATAGCAGTACCTCTACACAGAGTGGCAGGTGATCGGACAGGTGCGACCAGGGTTTGCGCGCCATCACCCGTGGCGCGCGGGCCCGGGCGTTGCGCAGGTAGATGCGGTCCAGGCGCAGCAGCGGCCAGCGCGCCGGAAAGCTGCGCGCCGGCGCGCCAAATGTCTGGCTGAACACTTCGAACAGGCCGCTGGCCGCCAGCACCTGATCGGCGCGCTGGCGCCAGTCGTTGAAGTCGCCGGCCACCACCACCGGGGCGTCCGCCGGCAGGCTGTCGAGCAGCCGGCACAGCAGCGCCAGTTGTTGGCTGCGCTGCTTTTCGTCCAGGCCCAGGTGCACGCAGATGGCATGGAGCTGCTGGCCGGCCGGCAGCGACAACACCGAATGCAGCAAGCCGCGCTGCTCGCTGCCGCCGACGCTGACGTCAAGGTTCTGGTGCTCGAGGATCGGAAACTTCGACAGCAGCGCGTTACCGTGCTCGCCGTCCGGGTACACCGCGTTGCGCCCGTAGGCGAACACCGGCCACAGGCTGTCGGCGAGAAATTCGTATTGTGGCTGCGGCGACCAGCCGGGATAGCGCTCGCCGTGGCGGCTGTGGCTGCCCAAGACTTCCTGGAGAAACACCAGGTCGGCGTGGTGGCTGCGTACCGCCTCGCGCAATTCCGGCAAGACGTAGCGCCGGTTCAGCGGGCTGAAGCCCTTGTGCACGTTCACCGTCAGCACCCGCAGGACCTCCAGCGGCGCCACCTCGGTCAGGTCCACCGGGCGTTGCGCCTGACTCATGAAGTGCCCTCGCTACTCAGCATCTGCGCCACCTTGTCTTGCAACTGGCCGAAGCTGAAGGGCTTGTTCAGCACCTGCATGCCGGGGTCGAGACGGCCCAGATGGGCCGACGCCTGCTCGGCATAACCGGTGATAAACAGCACCCGCAGGCCGGTGCGCAACTTGCGCGCCACCTCGGCCAATTGGCGACCGCTCATGCCGGGCAGGCCGACATTGCAGATCAACAGGTCATAGGCCCGGCCGGAGCGCAGCAAGGTCAGGGCCAGGTTGCCGTCGGAGACGTCCTGGCACTGGTAGCCCTGTTCGGACAAGGTGTTGCGCACCAGTTGGCGCACGGTGTTGTCGGACTCGACGATAAGCACCCGGCGCTCGTTGCTGCCCTGTGCCCTGACCGCTTCGGCGAGCACCGGATCGGGGCTTTCCGGGTGATGCCGCGGCAACAGCAACTCGACCTCGGTGCCCTGGCCGACGCGGCTGTGCAGGTTGACGTGGCCATGGGACTGGCGGCTGAAGCCATAGACCATCGACAGGCCGAGGCCGGTGCCCTGGCCCATCGGCTTGGTCGTGAAGAAGGGATCGAAGGCCCGGTCGACGGTGCTTTGCGGCATGCCGCAACCGTTGTCGCTGACGCTGATCCGGACAAAGTCGGAGCCGGCCAGCGGGTGGGCCTCGGGCAGCGGGCGGGGCAGGTGACGATTGCTCACCACGATACGCACTTCGCCGCCTTCGGGCAGGGCGTCGCGGGCATTGACCAACAGGTTGTCGAGGGCTTCCTGCAATTGCCGGGCATCGGCCTTGGCCGGCCACACCTGTTCGTCGATCTGCACCTGCAGGCGCACGCCCGGTCCCAGCAGGCTGCCCAGCCGTTTGCGCTCCAGCAGCGCGGCGAGTTGCACTGGGCGGTCGTCCAGCGATTGCCGGCTGGAAAACGCCAGCAGCCGATGGGTGATGCTGGCCGCGCGTTGCACCGCGCTCAGGCCGATGTCCACCAGCTTGGGGATGTCTTCGGGGCGCTTCTGGTTCAGGCGTTGGCGGATCAGTTCAAGGCTGCCGCCGATACCGGTGAGCAGGTTGTTGAAGTCATGGGCAACGCCGCCTGCCAGTTGGCCGATGGCTTCCATCTTCTCGTCGTGGCGCAGGCGCTGTTCTTCTTCGCGCAGGTGGCGCACCCGCTCCTCGGTCTGTTGCTGCAGGCTGGCCAGCTCCATGCCCTGCTGACAGGAGTAATACTGCCGGCGGCGGGCACGCAGCGATGAGTGCGTGAGGTCGAGCAGGTCCTGATCGGGGAAGGGAAACGGCAGTACGAACAGGTTGCCCAGGCCCAGGCACAGCTCGGGGCTGCTGCTCACATGGCGCTCGCCGTCGCCGAGCAACACCACCGGCAGGTCTGACCACTGGGGCTGATGGCCCAGGTAATGTTGCAGCGCCGAGTGATTGAAGCGGTCGAGACAGGTGTGGGCGATGATGGCCATGCCGGCGCCGTGGTCCAGCGCGCCGCCCAGTTCCTCCAGGGTATCGATGGCCAACGCACTGACACCGGCCTGGTCCAGCAGGCTCAGCGCCAGGCCACTGATCGCTGGCGGAGCCAGGATCAATGCACGCTCGCTGTTGGCTGACGAATCGTTCACGGTCGATCTCCTTTGATAGCGCGCAAGCGGCAGGCCGCAGGCACTGTCGCACTATCACTGGACCACGCCGTTCACGACGGGGTTCAACCGGTGTTGCCAGATGGTTCGGGGCGGCCTAGAGGCCTTGCTGCACCAGGGGATCGTCGGGGTTCTGCTGCTCCAGTTGGGCAAGCAGCACCTGCACATTCTGTAATTGCCCGCTCTCTTTCCAGTACTCGATCAACAAGACCCGTGCCTTGCGGTTCGCCGGCTGGCGGGACAGCACCGTTTCCAACTGCTTTTGCGCCGCGTCCAGCTGGTCGAGGCTGTGCAGGCTGGTGGCCAGGGTGTAGCGGTAATCGTTGTTGTCCGGCTCCAGCTCCAGCGCGCGGGAGAAGGCCAGCAGGGCGTATTCGTTCTGGCTGTGACGCAGCAACCAAAGGCCCAGTTCGTGTTGCAGGAACGCCGATTCCGGGTGGCGTTGCAGCGCCGACGCCAGCACTTCGCGGGAGGTGTCGCCCTGACCCTGGCTGTCCAGCAGGCGGACCTTGGCGGCGATGGCGTCGAGATTGTCCGGCTCCAGCGCCAGGGCGCGGTCCAGCGCCGCGTTGGCCGCCTGCAAATCCCGCTCGTGGATATACAGCCGCGCCAGGTGCACCTGGTCCTGCGGATATTCGGTGCGCAACAACAAGTCCTGCTGGTACTGCTCGAGGACTTCCTGCAGCGGCCCGAAGTACAGGCCCACTTCATCCGGCGTCAGCCCCAGCAGCGCGTCCACCGCGGCAAACCGCACGCTTTCCTCCTCGTCATCCAGCATCGGCCCCAGCACCAGGCTGCGCTGCGCCGCCGGCACCAGCGCGGCAATGCTCTCGACGGCCGCACGGCGGACCAGCGGGTCTTCGTGTTGCAGGTCCTTGCGCGCCAGCTTCAGCGCCAGCGGCGACGGGTAATTGGGCAGCTCGGCATACAGGCTGGCGCGGCGAATCGGCGACAGATCATCACGCCCCAACTGCTGATACAGCACCCGCGCCGCGCCCGGCAGCCCGTTATGCGCCTGGGCCAGCGCCTTGGCGTAGGACTGCTGCAGCGCCGGAGTGGGGGCGGGGGGATCGTTGCGCAAAAACAACCCGGCCAAGGCGAGAAGCAACAGCACGACAAGGCCGGCCAACAGATAGACACGCGGTCTGGACATGCAGAATCCGGGAAAATGGCTTACGGAAAAGGGGTCAAGCTTGGGTCAGGTAAATGGTTGAGTCAATGTGTGGGGTATTGGCTGCGGTCTTTTGGCGATATTGACGCCGGATTTCCAGCTCTTTAATATCGCGCCGCCAATGATGGCGTAGTGATATCGGAAGGATACCGATGCTGTTCACCCACCACTTTCTGCTGAGAGTGTTGCTCTGCCTCGTGGCAACGGGGCTGACCGCTTTCGCGCCCGTGTTTGCAGCCACTCCGGGCGAGCAGGACCTGATCCGCGATCGCCAGGACCGCCTGTTGCAAGAGCAGCAACGCCGTCTCGAAGAGCTGCGCGAACTGCCGGGCAATGAACCCCCGCCGGTTATCCCCGAGCCCGCGCCGGACACCCGCTGCTTCCCCATCGACAGCATCGAAATCAAAGGCGCCGACCGCCTTTCCCAGGCCGAGCGCGAGCGCCTGGCCCAGCCTTATATCGGCCAATGCCTCGGCGTGCAGCAGCTCAACGCGCTGCTCAAAGCCATCACCGATCATTACCTCGCCATGGGCCTGGTCACCAGCCGCGCCTACCTGCCGCAACAGGACTTGAGTAGCCGGCACCTGGAAGTGCAGGTGGTGGAAGGGCGGCTGGAAGGCATCAAGAGTGGCGCCGACAGTGGCTTGTCGCCGCGGGAACTGGCGATGGCCTTCCCCGGTACGGTCGGCGAACTGCTCAACCTGCGCGATATCGAGCAGATGGTCGACCAGCTCAACCGCCTGCCATCCAACCAGGCCAAGATGGAGCTGGTTCCTGGCACGACGGTAGGCGGCAGCACCGTAGAGGTCGGCAACACCCCGAAAAAGCCCTGGCGCGCCAGCCTGTCGCGTAACAACGACGGCCAGCGTTCAACAGGCGAACAGCAATGGGGCTATGGCCTGGAATGGGACAGCCCGTTGGGCCTGGCCGATCAATTGATGCTGCGCGGCGGCCGTGACGCGGTCAGCGATCACCAGCGCACCTCGCACAGCGAAATGCTCTTCTACAACCTGCCTTGGGGCTGGTGGAACTTCAGCTATTCCTACAGCCAGAGCGCCTACCGCTCACAGGCCGAAGCCAACACCTTCACCTTCAAGCAAACCGGCGACACCCAAAATCACCAATTGCGCGCCGAGCGCGTAATCCATCGCGACAGCCTGTCGAAGACGTCGCTGAGCACTGGCCTGGCCTACCTGCGCTCGAACAACTACATCGAAGACAGCCGCCTGGAAAACAGCAGCAACCGCCTCAGCGAAGCGCAGTTCGGCATCAACCACGGCCGCCGCATCGGCGGCGCGTTCGTCAACCTGGACTTGGGCATGCAACAGGGCATCGGCGCTTTCGATGCCCAGGCCGACCGCACCGCCAGCCCCAGCGACCCCGACGCCCGCTACCGCAAATACAGCCTGACCGTCAGCTACCTGCAGCCGTTCCAGATCGGTGATGAGGCTTTCAGTTTCAGCAGCCTCGCCACCGGCCAGCGCAGCGAAGACCCGCTGTACAGCCCGCAGCGCCTGAGCCTGGGCGGGTTGTCCTCGGTGCGTGGCTACAAGGACCAGTCCCTGACCGGCGACAGCGGCGCCTACTGGCGCAACGACCTGCGCTGGACTCGCCCGGTGGCGCTGGAATGGCTGCGCCCGGTTGTGGCCGAGTACGGCGCCAGTGTCGGCTACGACCAGGGCGTGATCCGCGGCGACCGCTACAACGGCGACCAACACGGACGTGTCTCCAGCAACGCGCTGGAACTGTTCGCCCGTGGCCAGCACCTGAGCGCCAGCGTGACCTTCGCCCATTCCCTGGAACGCCCCGACGTCATTACCGAGCGCGAAGCGCCGATCTATTTCCGCGTGGAGTTGCTGTTGTAACGCCCGCCTTAGCTGAATCGAGACCACGACATGGATGTCCGTCAATTCGCTTTTCTCCTGCGCCAGCCTTCGGCGACCGTGCAGCCGCGCGAGACCTTCTGCGGCCTGCCGAAACGCGCCCTGGCGTTCCTGCTCGCCAACGTCATGTTCTGGCAGCCGCTGTGGGCCCAGGCCGACGGCATCGCGGTCAGCGCTGCGGGCACCGGCCTGGCCCAGGCGGGCAATGGCGTGCCGATCATCAACATCGCCGCACCCAACGCCAATGGCCTGTCGCATAACCAGTTCAAGGACTACAACGTCGATGCCCAGGGCCTGATCCTCAACAACGCCACCGACCGCACGCAGAACACCCAACTGGGCGGGATCATCGTCGGCAACCCGAATTTCAGCGGCCGCGCCGCCGACATCATCCTCAACGAAGTCAACGGCGGCAGCCCCAGCCAGTTGCGCGGCTACACCGAAGTGGCGGGCAAGTCCGCCCACGTCATCGTAGCCAACCCCCACGGCATCAGTTGCGACGGTTGCGGCTTCATCAACACCCCGAAAGTCACCCTCAGCACCGGCAAGCCGGTGATCGAAAACGGCCAGCTCAACCGCTACCAGGTCGACCAGGGCAACGTGTCCATCGACGGCGCCGGCCTCAACGCCAGCAACGTCGACCAGTTCGAAATCATCACCCGCGCCACCCAGATCAACGCCCAACTCCAGGCCAACAAACTGGACATCGTCGCCGGCCGCAACGATGTCGATGCCCGCACCCTCGCCGCCACCGCCCGCGCCGCCGACGGCAGCCCGGCGCCGACACTGGCGATCGACTCCTCGGCCCTGGGCGGCATGTACGTCAACACCATCCGCCTGGTCGGCACAGAAGCCGGGGTCGGGGTGAAGCTGGCGGGCAATATGGTGGCCGGCGGCGATATCCAGATCGATGCCAACGGCAAACTGAACCTGGGCCGGGTGTCCGCGGGCGGCTCGGCGACGGTCAAGGCGCAGGGCGTCGATGCCCAAGGCCCGGTGTACGCCGGCAAGGACCTGGCAATCAGCAGCCAGGGTGATCTGGACAACCGCCAGAGCCTTGCCGCGCGCGACAGCATTACCCTGGACAGCGGCGGCACCCTGAGCAACCGCGGCATCATCGAGGCCGGTGTCAACGCCGACAGCAGGCGTAACGGCCAGGGCGACGTGCGCCTGTCGGCGGCGCGCATCGACAATAGCGGCACCACCGTGGTCGCCAGCCGCGACCTCAGCATCAGCACGGCGGAACTGGCCAACCAGGGCGGCACCCTGAATGCCCAGCGCCTCGCACAAATCGACGCCACGCGGCTGGACAACCAGAACCGTGGCCGGGTGCTCGGCGGCAGCGTGGTGGTCAACGCCAATCAGGTAGTCAACAGCCAGGGCGGCCTGCTGATCGGCAACGACGCGCTGACCGTCAGCGCCGGGCAACTGGTAAACCGCAACGGCGAAGTGTCGGGGCAGGGCGATGTGATCCTGCGCCTGGCGACGCTGGATAACGTCACCGGTCTGGTGACCGCGGGCCGTTCCCTGAGCCTGGACGCGACCGGCGCGGTGAACAACAGCGGTGGCCAGATCGGCGCCGCCCGCAGCCTCAATGCACGGCTCGGCAGTCTCGAACAGCGCGACGGCGGGCGCCTGCACAGCGACGGCGACTTGACCCTGGACCTCAATCGCGGCCACCTGGACAACCGCACCGGCGTGATCAACGCCAGCGGCCAGTTGACCCTCGACAACCTGAGCACCGTCGATAACCGCCAGGGCGAAATCTCCAGCAACCGCGCCTTCATCACTGCCGCGAACAGCCTCGACAATGGCGCCGGCAAACTGTTGAGCGACCAGGGGCTGACCCTGCGCATCGCCGGAGCGCTGAACAACGGCGCCGGGATGATCGCCGCCAACGGCGTGCAAATCGACGTCGCCAGCCTGCTCGACAACACCAAGGGCGTCTTGTCCAGCCGCAGCGGGCTGGACGCGCGGGTGGGTGGGGCGCTGGTCAATGCCAGCGGCAATATCTCCGCGCAGGGTGACAGCCGGCTGTCGGTTGGCAGTCTGAACAACAACGCCGGGCGCCTGCTCGGTCAGGCGGCGTTCAGCCTCGACCTCAATCGCGGCCACCTGGATAACCAGGGCGGCCTGATCAGCACCCCGGGCTGGCTGCTGCTGAGCAATCTGTCCAGCGTCGATAACCGTGCCGGCGAAATCTCCAGCGTCCATAGCTTCGCGCTGCGCAGCGACAGCCTCGACAACCGCGCCGGCAAGGTCCTGAGCGAGCAGACCCTGACCCTCGCCACGACTCTTGGCCTGGACAATCGCAACGGGTTGCTCAGTGGCGCTGCCTTGCTCATGGCGGCCGGTAGCCTCGACAACAGCGCCGGGCGCCTGACCGCACGCGATGGCGTGAACCTGCTGGTCGGCGCCGCGCTGGACAACCGCGGCGGCGAGATCCTCGCCCGTGACGTCACGCTGGCGGCGGGTTCGCTGGACAACGGCGGAGGCCGGATTCAGGCCGACACCCTGCTGGACATCGGCAGCGGCGTCCTCGGCAACCGCTACGGCACCCTCGTCAGCGCTCAGAACCTGACGCTCAACGCGGCCAGCCTCGACAACAGCTTCGGCCAACTGAGCGGCAACGCCGCACTGACCGCGGTGATCGCCGGCAACCTGCTAAATGGCAGTGGCCTGGTCAGCGCCGGCAGCCAACTGCAACTGAGCAGCGCGAACCTGTTCAACCAGGGTGGCCAGCTCAGCGCTGGCGACACGCTGCACTTGCGCGCCGGCAACCTCGACAACCGCAACGCCGGGCAGGTTTACGCGCGCAACCTCAGCGCCAGTGTCTCCGCCCTCGACCAGGAAAACGGCGGCCGTTTCTACAGCCAGGGCGACCTCAGCCTGGACCTCAACCATGGCGCGCTGAACAACCGGGGCGGCCTGATCAATGCGCCGGGCCAGTTGTTGCTCAGCAACCCGAGCGACGTCGACAACCGTCAAGGCGAGATTTCCAGCAGCCGGGCCTTCCTGTTGTCGGCCACGCGCCTGGACAACCGGAGCGGCAAGCTGCTCAGCGACCAGCTACTGACCCTGCGCGTTGCTCAGACATTCGATAACGGTGCCGGCCTGCTGTCGGCACTGCGCCTGGACGCACGCGCGGGTAAGCTCGACAACGTTGGCGGCAAGCTTAATGCCAGCCAGGACTTGAACCTCATCGTCGACGGCGCGCTCGACAACACCCGTGGCGCCATCCTTTCCCGCGACGCTGGCCTGACTGTGACGTCGCTGAACAACCTGCAAGGGCAGGTGCAGGGCGATCAGACCCTCACCCTCAACAGCAGCGGCGCGGTACTCAACAGCACCGGCAGCCTGAGCGCCGGTAATCGCCTTGTGCTCGCGGCTGGCCGCCTGGACAACCAGCAGGGCACCTTGACCAGCAACGGCAGCCTTGAGGCGAACATCGCCGGGGCGCTGTCCAACCAGGCCGGGGTACTGGCGACGGAGGGCGATCTCAGCCTTGTACTCGGCAGCCTGGACAACCAGCAGCAGGGCCGAATCAGCAGCAAAACCAATTTGCTGATCAAGGGCGGCGCGGCAAACAACAGCGACGGCGGCCGCATCAGCAGCGAGCGGCAGCTCACGGCATCGCTCACGGCACTGGACCAGCACAACGACGGCCGGCTCTACAGCCTCGCGGGCGTCAGCCTCGACCTCAATAACGGCCACCTGAACAACCAGGGCGGCCTGATCAACGCGCCGGGTCCGTTGCTGTTGAGCAACCTTGGTTCGGTGGACAACCAGGGCGGTGAAATCTCCAGCAGCCTGGCCTATGCATTGGCGACCGCCACGCTGGACAACCGTGGTGGCAAGCTGCTGAGCCAGCAACTGTTGACCTTGCGCATCGCTCGCGCGCTGGAGAACGCCAGCGGGCTGATCTCGGCGGCGGGGCTGGATGCGCGCACGGGCAGCCTTGGCAATGCCCGCGGCACGTTGAACATTGGCAACGACCTCAACCTGCGGGTCGATGGAGCGCTCGATAACAGCCTTGGCGAAATCCTCGCCCAGGATGTCGCGCTGAGCGTCGCCACACTGGACAACCGCGAAGGACGCATCCAGAGCGACCGCGCGCTCGCCATCAACAGCAGCGGCGCCGTGCTCAATGGCGCCGGCCGCCTGATCGCCGGCAGCCATTTCACCCTCGGCGCCGGCCGCCTGGACAACAGTCACGGCACCCTCACCAGCAATGCCAGACTCGACGCGACCATTGCCGGGCAATTGCTCAACCATGACGGGCTGTTGGCCGCCGCCTGGGACCTCAACCTCGGACTGGACAGCCTGGACAACCAGCAACAAGGCCGCATCAGCAGCAAGGCCAACCTGCTGATCACCGGTGGTGCGCTGGACAATCGCAACGGCACCCTTGCCGCTGACGACACACTGCAATTGACCGCCAACAGCCTCGACAACCGTCAGGGTGACCTCTATGCCGCGCGGCACCTCGACCTGCAACTGAGCGCCGCACTGAACAACGCCAACGGCGTGCTGCGCAGTGACCGCGAACTGGACCTGAAAGCCGGGCAAGTGGACAACAGCAACGGCGGGCGCATCAGCAGCGCCGGCCCGCTCAACGCCAGCGTCGCCGGTCTCGACCAACACGCCGATGGGCAATTGCTCAGCCAGTCGAGCCTGACCCTCGACCTCAATAACGGTCATTTGGACAACCAGGGCGGGCGCGTCAATGCGCCGGGCCAATTGCTGCTGAACAACCTCGGCAGCGTCGATAACCAGGGCGGTGAAATCTCCAGCAACTTGGCCTTCAACCTCGTGGCCGGGGCCCTCGACAACCGCGGCGGCAAGCTGCTCAGCGAGCAGGCACTGACCCTGCGTATCGCCCACGCCCTGGAAAACGCCAAGGGCCTGATCTCCGCGCCGGCCCTGGATATCCGTGCCGGCAGCCTCGGCAACGAGTCGGGCAAACTCAGCACCAGCGGCGCGATCAGCCTGCTGGTGGACGGCGTGCTGGACAACCAGAACGGGCAGATTCTGGCCCGCAGTTCGGTGGTCACTGCCGGCTCGCTGGACAACCGCCTTGGCCTGCTGCAAAGCGACAGCACCCTGAACCTCACCAGCCTCGGCGGCCTCGACAACCGCCAAGGCACACTGTTCGCCGCGCAGGGTTTCGACCTCGTTGCCGCGAGCCTCGACAACAGCGGCGGTCAGCTCAGCAGTGACACCCGCCTGAGCGCGCGGATCGCCAGGCAACTGCTCAACCAGACCGGCCTGTTCAGCAGCGCCGGCGAACTGCACTTGAACGCCGGCAGCCTGGACAACAGCGTCAAGGGCAGCCTGTTCGCCGCCGAACAACTGAACCTGCAACTCACAGGCTCGCTGAACAACTCCGCGGGCAGCCTTCGCAGCGACGGCACCCTGAATCTCGTCGCGGGCGAGACGGACAACAGCGACGGCGGCCGCATCAGCAGCAGTGGGCAGCTCGACGCCTCGGTCAGCGCGTTGGACCAGCACAATGATGGCCGCCTCTACAGCCAGGCCAGCGTCAGCCTCGACCTCAACCATGGCCATCTGAACAACCAGAGCGGCCTGATCAACGCACCGGGCGCGTTGCTGCTGCGCAACCTCGGCACGCTCGACAACCAGGGCGGTGAAATCTCCAGCACCCTGGCTTTCGAGCTGGCGGCGGCGAGCCTGGACAACCGCAACGGCAAGGTTCTCAGCCAGCAGGCGCTGACCTTGCGCATTGCCCGCGAGCTGGAAAACAGCA
The DNA here is from genome assembly GCF_025466015.1 of Pseudomonas sp. 5P_5.1_Bac1. Lineage (NCBI taxonomy): Bacteria > Pseudomonadati > Pseudomonadota > Gammaproteobacteria > Pseudomonadales > Pseudomonadaceae > Pseudomonas > Pseudomonas sp. 5P_5.1_Bac1. The sequence goes on from NZ_JANLNX010000053.1 coordinate 23,644, forward strand.
AGGGGCGAGTGTCCGCCGCAAGTCTGAACCTGAGTGCCGGCAGCCTCGGCAACCGATTGGGCACGATCGAAGCCCGCGACAGCCTGTTGGCGCAGGTCGACGGTGCACTGGACAACCAGCAGGGCACGCTGCTCGGCGCTTCTACCGTGTTGACCAGCGCTTCGCTGAATAACGATGCCGGCCTGATCCAGGGCGACACGCTGCTGGCGCTGCGTCAGCAAGGCGCGCTGCTCAACCGCGACGGACGCATCGTCACGGGCCAGACCTTGATGCTCAACGGCGGCAGCCTCGACAACAGCCGCGGCACCCTCACCAGCGACGGCGTCTTTAACGGGCAGATCAGCGGGCAACTGCTCAACCAGGGTGGGTTGCTGGGCGCGGTCGACAATCTGGTGCTCGGGCTGGGCAGCCTGGACAACCAGCAGCAAGGTCGCATCAGCAGCAAGGCCAATCTGCTGATCACCGGTGCTGCGCTGGACAACCGCAACGGCACACTCGCCGCCGACGACAGCCTGCAATTGACCGCCAACACCCTCGACAACCGTCAGGGTGACCTCTATGCCGCGCGGCACCTCGACCTGCAACTGAGCGCCGCACTGAACAACGCCAACGGCGTGCTGCGCAGCGACCGCGAACTGGACCTGAAAGCCGGGCAAGTGGACAACAGCAGCGGCGGGCGCATCAGCAGCGCCGGCCCGCTCAACGCCAGCGTCGCCGGTCTCGACCAACACGCCGATGGGCAATTGCTCAGCCAGTCGAGCCTGACCCTCGACCTCAACAACGGTCATCTGGACAACCAGGGCGGGCGCGTCAACGCACCGGGTCAATTGCAGCTGAACAACCTAGGCAGCGTCGATAACCAGGGCGGTGAAATCTCCAGCAACTTGGCCTTCAACGTTACGGCCGGGTCCCTCGACAACCGCGGCGGCAAACTGCTCAGCGAGCAGGCACTGACCTTGCGTATCGCCCGCGCCCTTGAGAACGCCAAGGGCCTGATCTCCGCGCCGGCACTGGATATCCGTGCGGGCAGCCTCGGCAACCAGTCGGGCAAACTCAGCACCAGCGGCGCGATCAGCCTGCTGGTGGATGGCGCGTTGGACAACCAGAGCGGGCAGATTCTGGCCCGCAGTTCGGTGGTCAGCGCCGGCTCGCTGGACAACCGCCTTGGCCTGCTGCAAAGCGACAGCACCCTGAACCTCACCAGCCTCGGCGGCCTCGACAACCGCCAAGGCACACTGTTCGCCGCGCAGGGTTTCGACCTCGTTGCCGCGAACCTCGACAACAGCGGCGGCCAGCTCAGCAGCGACACTCGCCTGAGCGCCCAGATCGCCGGGCAACTGCTCAACCAGACCGGCCTGTTCAGCAGCGCCGGCGAACTGCGCCTGAGCGCCGGCAGCGTCGACAACCGCCTCAAGGGCCTGATCACCGCAAGGCAAACCCGCATCGACGCGGGCAGTCTGGACAACAGTGGCGAAGGCAGCCTGCACGCCGCCGAGCAACTGACCCTGCAAGTGGTCGGCGCGTTGAACAACGCCAAGGGCGGTATCGACAGCGACGGCACCTTGAATCTCCTCGCGGGCGAGACGGACAACAGCGACGGCGGCCGCATCAGCAGTCGCGGGCAACTCGACGCCTCGGTCAGCGCGCTGGACCAGCACAACGATGGCCGGCTCTACGGCCTCGCGGGCGTCAGCCTCGACCTCAACCACGGCCACCTGAACAACCAGGGCGGCCTGATCAACGCACCGGGCCAATTGCAGTTGCGCAACCTCGGCACGCTCGACAACCAGGGCGGTGAAATCTCCAGCGCCCTGGCCTTCGAGCTGGCGGCGGCGAGCCTGGACAACCGCAACGGCAAGCTTCTCAGCCAGCAGGCACTGACCCTGCGCATTGCCCGCTTGCTGGAAAACGGCAAAGGGCTGCTGTCCGCCGCGAGCCTGGACTTGAGTGCCGGCAGTGGCGGCAACCTGCTGGGCCGTATCGAGGCGCGCGACGCCTTGCTGCTGCAGGTCGAGGGCGCGCTGGACAACCGCCAGGGCGCCATCCTTGGCGCGACCACCACGCTGGGCAGCGCTTCGCTGAACAACGATGCCGGGCTGATCCAGGGCGATCATCTGCTGACCCTCACCCAGAGTGGCGCGGCGAGTAACCGCAACGGCCGGCTGCTGGCCGGGCAGACCCTGAACCTCACGGCCGCCAGCCTCGACAACAGCCTCGGCCGCGTCGCCAGTGACGGCACGCTGGGCGTGACACTCAGCGGCCAGGTGCTCAACCAGGAGGGGCTGCTGGCTGCGGTCGGCGCATTGCAACTCAACGCCGCGAGCCTGGACAACCAGTTCGACGGCGTCATCTCCAGCAAAGACAACCTGACCCTCGACATCACCCGCGTCGACAACCGTGGCGGCAGCGTAGTGGCGGTAGGGCAGTTGCAACTCGACAGCGTCGAACTGGACAACCGTCAGGCCGGCCTGCTCAATTCCGGCAAGGCCATGACCCTGCGGGTCGCCAGCCTGGACAACCGCGCCGGTGAAGTTGCCAGCGTCGCCAACCTGATCGTCAGCGGCAGCCGCTTCGACAACAGCGGCGGCGGCCGTCTGCTGGCCAATGGCGACCTGCAACTCACCGTGACCACCCTGAGCAACCGGCTCAAGGGCGTCATCTCCGGGCAAAAATCCGTCACCCTCAATGCCGGCCAGTTCGACAACAGCGACCAGGGCAGCCTGTTCGGCAAGACCGGCCTGAGCCTGACCCTGCGCGACGGCACTGGCGCCAGTGGCCATCTGAACAACCGCCTCGGCACCCTGCGCAGCGACGGCGGGCTGACCTTCGACGGCATCAGCCTGAACAACGACGGTGGACGCGCCAGCAGTGCCGGCGCGCTGGTGCTGACGGCGCGCGATGCCGTCAGCAACCTTGGCGGCGAAGTACTTGGCAGCGGCACGCTCAGCCTGTCCAGCGCCAGCCTCGACAACAGCCGCGGGCGCATTGCCGCCGACAATCTGCTACGGGTCACTACCGGCGCCCTGACCAACCAGCAGGGTCGGTTGACCACGGTCGATCGGCTCGAACTGAGCGCGGGTCTGGTGGACAACCGTCAGGCCGGGCGCATCGCCAGCGCCAAGGCGCTGAGCGCCAGCATCACCGGCCTCGACCAGCGCAGCGGTGGCGAGCTGTTCAGTAACAGCGCGCTGACCCTGGACATGAACGGCGGCCAGTTGAACAACAGCGGCGGCCTGATCAATGCTCCCGGCCCGCTGGTATTCAGAAACCTCGCCGCAGTGTTCAACCAGGGCGGCGAAATTTCCAGCGAGCAGAGCTTCAGCCTCAGTGCGCTCAGCCTCGACAACAGTGGCGGTGAACTGCTCAGCGACCAGGCCCTGACGCTGGTGATTGAACAAGCGCTGAACAACCTCGACGGGGTGATTTCCGCCCACGGCCTCAGCGCTTCGGCGGCTTCGCTGGACAACCGCAACGGCCTGTTCAGCAGTTCCGCCCACCTGACCCTGAACCTCACCGGCAACCTGCTCAACGCCAGCGGCGAAGTCTCCGCCGCCACCCGCGCGGTGATCACTGCCGCGGGCCTGGGCAACGGCAGCGGCCAGGTCATGAGCGACAACAGCCTGGAACTGACGGTCAGCGGGCTGCTGTTCAACCAGGCCGGGACCCTCGGTGCCGGCGCCAACCTGCAAGTAACCGCGGGCAATCTGGATAACCGCAAGGCCGGCAGCCTGGTCAGCGATGGTGGCCTGACGCTGACGGTCCACGGTCTGCTCGACAACCAGACCGGCGGCAACCTGCTGGCCAAAGGCGCCATGGACCTGCGTGTGGACGCCCTCGACAACCGTGGCGGACGCGTCTCCGGGCAGCAAACGCTGGCCCTGCGCGGCACCTCGGCAGACAACCGTGACGGCGTGCTTCGCGCCAGCAAGGACGTCACCTTGCGCCTGGCCGTGCTGGACAACCGCGACGGGCTGCTCGGCGGCTCGCAGGCGCTGGACCTCGACGCCCGGCAACTGTTCAACCAGGCCGGTCTGATCAGCACCACCGGCAACCTGCTGCTGAGCGCCGACAGCCTCGACAACACCAAGGGCCGCATCGCCAGCCAGAGCGACCTCGCCGCCACCGTCGGCACGCTGGAGCAGCAGGGCGGCGAACTGGTGGCCCGGGGTGAGCTGAGCCTGACCGGCACCGCGCTGGACAACCGCAACGGCGGTCTGGTGGGCAGCACAAGAGCGCTGAAACTGGAGGTGCAGTCCGTCGACAACCGCGCCGGGGAAATCTCCAGCCAGCAAAACGTCACTTACATCGGCCAACTACTCGACAACAGCGGCGGCAAGCTACTGGCCGGGACCCGACTGGAGGCGACAATCGCCCGGGTCATCAACCAGGCCCAGGGCCTGGTGTTCGCCCAGGACGTGCGCCTGACCGGTGCGCGCCTCGACAACAACCAAGGCACTTTCGCCGGCCAGCGCTCGCTGGTGCTGCAATTGAGCGCAACGCCACAGCTCGACGGGCACCTGAACAACAGCGAAGGCCGCCTCAGCAGCGAAGGCACCTTGAGCCTCGGCGCGCAGCAACTGGACAACCGCGTTGGCAGCATTTCCAGCGCCGGACTGCTGGAGGTGCGCAGCATCGCCGGGTTGCTCAACCAGGGCGGCACCGTTGAAAGCGCGCAAGCCCTCAGCCTCAGCAGCGCCAGCCTGGACAACGGCCAGCAAGGCCTGATCAAAAGCCAGGGCGCCGCCACCGTCAGCACCGGCCGTTTCGACAACAGCCTCGGCGGTCGCCTGATCAGCAGCGCCGGCCTGGACCTGAGCGCCGGCCAGCTCAGCAACGGCGGTCGTATCGCCAGCGCCGGCCTGTTCAACGCCAGCCTGACCGGGCTGGTGCAGAGCAACGGCGAGCTGTTCAGCAACAGCCAGTTGAACCTTGACCTGAACCACGGCGACCTGACCAACCTCGGCCTGATCAACGCCCCGACCTTGCTGCTGAAAAACCTCGGCAACGTCAACAACCAGGGCGGTGAACTTTCCAGCCAGAACGCCTTCACCCTGGCCGCGCGCAGCCTGGACAACGGCAATGGCAAGCTGGTCAGCAACCTCGGCCTGACCTTGCGCATCGAACAACTGCTGAGCAACGTCAACGGCCGTATCAGTGCCGCCAGCCTGGATATCGCCAGCCTGCGCCTGGACAACGGCAGCGGCCTGCTCAACAGCCGCGGCGGCCTGACCCTGGTGACCCGCGAATGGCTGAACAACTCACGTGGCACCTTGGTCGCCGACGGCAACCTGCTGGTCAATGCGGGCAGCCTGGATAACCGCTTTGGCGAGATCGCTGGCAAGGCCGCCATCGAGCTGGACGCCGCGCAGATCGACAACCAGCAGGGCCAGTTGATCGGCACCCAGACCGTGCGCGTCGGTGCGACCACGCTGGATAACCGTGGCGGCCTGCTGGGCGCCACAAAAGCGCTGAAACTCGACATCGGCGAGATCGACAACCGTGGCGGCGAGCTGACCGGCAACGCCGACGTCACCATCAGCGGCGCGAGCCTGAACAACAGCGACAAGGGCCTGGTGTTTTCCGCGGCCACCCTCGACCTCGCGGTGCAGCAGGTGATCAACCAGACCCGCGGCCAATTGAGCGGCCAACGCGTGCTGTTCAAGGGCGGCAGCTTGGTAAACAGCGGCGGCGCCGTTATTGCCCAGCTACCGCTGTTGCTGGAACTGAGCGGTGAGCTGAACAACAGCCAGGGCCTGCTGAGCAGCGAGTCGAACCTCGAAGTCAGGGCGCGCAGCCTCGACAACAGCCACGGCACCCTCAGCAGCGGAAACGGCCTGACGCTGGTGGTGGACGGGCAGATCAACAACCTCAAGGGCGAGCTGCTCACCGACGGCGCTTTGGTGCTGAACAGCGCCAGCCTCAGCAATGAAGAGGGCAGCCTCAGCGCCAAAGGCGCGGTCACCCTGATCACCGGCGCGCTGAACAACCTCGCGGGCCGCCTCAACAGCGCCGACACCTTCAACCTCACCGCCACTCAGGTCAGCAATAGCGCTGGCAAGATCGCCAGCGTCAAAGCGCTGACCGCCAGCATCAGCGGCCTAGACCAACAGGGCGGCACGCTGTTCAGCAACACCGGCCTGAGCCTGAACCTCAACAATGGCCTGCTGGACAACAGCGGCGGCCTGATCAACACCTCCGGCAGCCTGCTGCTGAGCAACCTCAACGCGGTGCGCAACCGCAACGGCGAACTCTCCAGCAGCCAGGCCTTCACCCTCACGGCGGGCAGCCTGGACAACGGCAACGGCAAGCTGCTGAGCAGCCAGGCCCTGAGCCTGGTGATCGACCAGACCCTAGGCAATGCCCAAGGCCTGATCGGCGGCGCCAGCCTTGTGGTGCGCGCCGCTACCGTGAGCAACCTCGGCGGCACCTTGAGCAGCCGCGGTGACCTCGACCTGATCAGCAACGGCGTGCTCGACAACCGCCAGCAAGGCCTGATCAGCGCGACCGGCAACCTCACCCTGCGCAGCGGCGACCTGGACAACCGCGACGGCAGCCTGTTCGGTGTCAGTGGCGTCACCCTCACAGCGGCGGCGCTGGATAACCGCAGCGCCGGCCTGATCAACAGCCGCGGCGGCCTGACCCTCAGCGCCAGCAGCCTGAGCACCGACGCTGGCGAAGTCTCGGCCAAGGGCAGCCTGGGCCTGACCCTCGGCGCACTGCTGCTGGGCAGCGGCCGCATCGTCGGCGACCAGAACGTCAGCTTCGACCTGAACAACGGCAACCTCGACAACAGCGGCGGCCTGGTCGTGGCGAAGGGCGCCCTGAGCTTCCTGCGCGTCGGCACCTTCAGCAACAACGGTGGCGAGCTCTCCAGCCAGCAGAACATCACCGTCAACGCCAACCGCCTGGACAACAGCAATGGCCGGCTGATCACCAGCCAGGTGCTGACCCTCAACGTCTCCAACCTGATCAACCAGAACGGCCTGCTGTCTGGCTGGCAAGGCCTGAGCTTGACCGGCGCCAGCCTCGACAACCGCAATGAAGGCACCTTGTCCAGCCGCAACGGTGCGCTGGATGTGCGCTTGTCTGGCGCCTTGCTCAACGGCGACAAGGGCGCCCTGGTCAGCCAAGGTCGGATGGATGTCAGCGCCGGCAGCCTCGATAACGTTGGCGGGATTCTGTCCAGCGGCGCGCTGCAAAGCCTGGTGGTCAGCGGCCTGTTGAATAACGCCAATGGCGGCTTGATCGACAGCGGCGCCGGCCTTGACCTGATCGCCGCCACGCTCGCCAACCAGTCCGGCACCGTCAATGCACAACACGCACTGACCTTCACCGGCACCGACCTCGTCAACACCGGTGGCACCCTGGCGGGCAATGGCCAGATGACCCTGGACCTGCTGGGTTCGCTCTACAACGACAACGGCACCCTCGCCAGCGCCGGCAGCTTGCTGCTCAAGCGTGCGCTGCAAATCAGCAACCAGAACGGCAAGATCGTCAGCCAGGCGCAAATGACCCTGGCCGCGGGCGCGATGGACAACAGCCAGAAGGGCACCCTCGCCGCCAAGGGCGCGGTGCTGGTCAATGCGACTGGCCTGCTGCGCAATGATGCCAACGGCCTGATCTACAGCCAGGACGCCGACGTCCAGGTGATCGCGGCCAGCCTCAACAACCAACAGGGCGCCGTGCAAGGGCAGGGCGCTGTGACCCTCGACAGCAGCGGCGCACTGGACAACCGCAACGGCACTCTGCTCGCCCAGAGCGGCAACCTGCTGCTCAAGGCTGGCAGCCTCGACAACAGCGGCGGCACCGTCGCCAGCGTTGCGGGATTACTTGATGGCAGCGCGACCGGCGCAGTGGTCAACAACGCGGGCGGTGTGATCCAGGGGCAGCACCTGAAATTGTCCGGCGCCAGCGTCGACAACAGCGGCGGCCGCATCGCCGCCCAGACCGGCGATGCGCGGATCGGCGGCGGCAACTTCACCAATACCGCTGGCGGCCTGTACGCCAAGGGACTGGTGCGCGTCGACGGCCAGGGCTTCGATAACGCAGGCGGGCAGGTGGCTGGCAGCCGCGTCGAGCTGGCGCTCGGCGGTCAACTCGGTAACCGCGCGGGCATCGTCGAAAGCGACAGCCACCTGCAGGTGAACGCGGCGTCGCTGGACAACCAGAGCGGCGTACTGCGTGCGTTGGGTGACGCGGGCAAGACCGAGTTCCAGATAATCGGCGGCTTCGACAACCGCGACGGCAAAGTCGAGGTCAGCAGCCATGACCTGACGTTGAATACGCAGGCACTGAACAACCTCGGCGGCAGCGTGCTGCACGCCGGTGTCGGCACCTTCGATATCGCCACCGCCAACATCACCAACAGCGGCGGCACCGCCGTGACCCGCGGCGGGCTGACGCTGACGGCGGACAACTGGACCAACAGCAGCGTGATCCAGGCCGGGCGCTTGACCGTCAATGTCGGGCAGTTGACGCAGACCGCCAGCGGGCAGTTGTTGGCGACCAGCAGCTTCAGTGGAAGCGGGCGGAACTGGACCACCGCCGGCCTGATCGCCAGTGACGGCAGCCTCGACCTCAACCTGACCGGCAGCCTGACCAGCACCGGCCGCGCCACCAGCCAAGGCGCCATGAACCTCGTCCTCGGCCAACTTGAACTGAGCAGTGCCGCCAGTGTGGCTGCGGCTGCTAACAGCACGCTCACTGTCGCTGGACTGGTGAACAACGCGGGGCGGCTGACTTCGGCGGCGGATCTGAGCCTGACCGCGGAGAGTATTCGCAACTACGGTTCGCTGGGGAGTTCGCGGGCATTTACGGCGAATGCCGGAAGTTTGTTGAACGAAGGTGGGTTGATTTATAGCGGTGCTGATATGGGGCTGTATGTTGATAGCCTCAGTAACAAGAGCGCTGATGTTTATAGTTTGGGTGCGATTCGTATTGCGAAAGATGCGCAGGGTGCGCGGTCTTCGTTGTTGGAGAATATTTCTGGATCGATTGAGAGTGGTGGGGATTTCTCGATTACGTCAGCTTCTATTACGAATAAGCGAGCAGATTTTGAGACGGAGTCGCATCTTGAGTCTGGTTACATTGGTGTCAGGTGTTATTACTGCGACAGTGTTATCGATTATCACTCGGACAAGAAAAATCCCTCGCATCTGGTATGGGCGCAGACTTATAGCGGTGCGTCTGTTTCTGGTGAAGGATCTAAGCAAGCCAGCCTAGTCTCCGCCAGGAATTTTTCCATTGAAGGAGGGGCAATTGTAAATTCGAATTCGCTTATTTCTGCTGCGGGTAATTTAGACGTAAAAGTTGAGTCTTTCTCTAATTTGGGGACTTCCCTGGGTGGTTTTACAGTTCTTAAATATATCGATATTCGTGACCCGAGCTGGGAGCTTTGGGCGGAGATTCTCAGGTATAACTCAGAGAATGACCCGAATTATAACGGTGGTATGCATTCCTGGAATGCGGCCGGAGATGATTTGGTAAGGCCGGTTAAGGTTGACGGACCAAGACCTGCCAATGGTGCGGATTGGAGTTTAAGTCAAAGATTTGGAACCATCTGGAAGTACCTTGATAAGTGGAGCCCCCAGAACGGCATTCCAATTCCCACCGCCAACTATAAAGCTGACGGCGCGGTTGATGCCCCCTCCGTAATCAAATCCACCGAAGCATTTTTAGAAAGAACAATTGCGGATACCGGCTCAGACTTCCTGCCTTCAGTAGTCCAGGCCGGCGGCACCGTCTCCATCAACGCCACCAACAAAATCTCCAACGGCGTGGAGCGCTCCTTCACCAACGGCACGCCAGGCGTCACCCGCACTATCGACACCACAGCCACTGGCACCGGCGTCTCCAACATCATCCTGCTGAACAAGCAGCTACCGCCCAACCTGGCCCAGCAACAGGTCAACCCGCTGACCTTGCCCGGCTTCAGCCTGCCCACCGGCGCCAACGGTCTGTTCCGCCTCAGCGACCAGGCGGCCAAAGACAGCTCGATCAGCCAAGGCAGCAGCGCTCCGGCAAGCTGGACCTTGAGCGGCGCCACGATCGACGTCGCGCAGCGCGAAAAAAACCTGCCTGCCACCCAAGGCCGCACCTTGCAACTGGACGATATCGCCCAGCTCACCGCCAACACCGGCCAGTTCTCGGTGGTCGCGCGCGTAGCCAGCGGCATCGGCGCCAGCGGCAGTTCCATCAATGCCTCCGGCATTGGCAACACCGACAACGGCACCTGGCAACCGGGCCGTAGCAAAGGCGGCGATATCACTCGCAGCGATGGCATCGGCAGCCAGGGTTCCGGTGGCAGCTCCGGAGATTCGTTCAGCGCCTCGGGCCCGAGCGTGAACCTGGACGGCCTGACCCCGACTGACCGCGATACCCGCATCACCCTCACCACGCCGGGCGGACAGTCGGGCGCTAACGGTCCTCAACTGAACGTACCGGGCCTGGCGACGGGCGATCGCAACACCACGGTCGCCGGCAGCCAGCAGGGCGGCAATCGTCCTGACCTGCAACTGCCAGGCTTGACTCCGGGCGGGCGCGACACCCAGATCGCGGTGACCACCCCGGGCGCCTCCACCGGCAACCAGCCTGGCCTGAATGTGCCCGGCCTGGCGTCTGGCAACCGTGACACCACGGTGAGCAGCAACCCGCAAGGCGGCACTCGCCCGGACCTGCAACTGCCGGCGCTGACGCCAAGCGATCGCGATACTCAGATCGCAATCACTGCTCCTGGCGCGCCAACCTCGGGCGGTGTCTCGCTTCCGGCGCTTACTCCGCAGGCTCAGCAGGTCAACGTTGCCGCTCCGTCGCCCAGCACCGTGGCAACCGTTGCACCCGCTGCTCTCGGCACTCAGACAGTGCAAGCCCCGACCGATCGCCCGGCGACCCCGGCGGTGGACAGCCGCGCCACGGCCATCGCGCAACCAAGCACCGCGCAGACCATCGACCGCGTCCAGGGCCTACCGGACCGCAGCGCCGCTTCCCAGCCGCACAAATACCTGATCGAAACCAACCCGCTGCTCACCGAACTCAAGTCGTTCATGAGCTCCGACTACCTGCTGTCCGGCCTCGGCTACAACCCGGACGACAGCGCCAAGCGCCTGGGCGACGGTTTCTACGAACAGCGCCTGATCCAGCAGGCAATCGTGGCGGGTACTGGCCAGCGTTTCATCGCCGGCCTGAATAGCGACGAAGCGATGTTCAAGTACCTGATGGACAACGCCATCGCCAGCAAGCAACAGCTCAACCTGTCGCTGGGCGTCACCCTGACCGCGGAACAGGTCGCGGCCCTGACCCACGACATCGTCTGGCTGGAAGAAATCGAGGTGAATGGCCAGAAAGTCCTGGTGCCAGTGCTCTACCTGGCCGACGCCGCCAACCGCCTCGCGCCCAACGGCGCGCTGATTGCCGGCAACGACGTCACCCTGATCGCCGGCCAGGACCTGCTCAACGCCGGGACCCTGCGTGCCAGCAACAACCTCTCGGCCATGGCCGGAAACGACATCGTCAACAGTGGCGTGATCGAGGCCGGCAACCGCCTCGACCTGCTCGCCGGCAACAACATCGTCAACCGCGCCGGCGGCATCATCAGTGGTCGTGACGTCAGCCTGACCACGGTGCTTGGTGATGTGATCAACGAACGTTCGGTCACCAGCCATATTGGCAACACCGGTGGCCGGAACGAGCGCACCGACTACCTCGACAGCGCCGCGCGTATCGAAGCCGCGAACGACATGAGCATCAACGCCGGTCGCGACTTCATCAGTACGGGGGGCGCGCTGCAAAGCGGTCGCGACACCAGCATCCAGGCTAGCCGCGATGTGCTGCTCGGTTCTGCCGAAACCATCAGCAGTACCGCCTATGGACGCACCACCTCCCAGACCGTCACCCAGAACGGTTCTACCGTCACGGCGGGTCGGGACTTCAGCGCCGTGGCGGGACGAGACTTCACCGCAATCGCCAGTCAGATCAGCGCGCAGCGCGATATCGACATCACGACGACGGGCGACCTGACCCTGGCGTCGGCGGCCAACGAAGAGCATTTCTTCTCCCAGTCCAAGAAGGTGACCCAATCCCAGGACCGTATCACCCAGGTCTCGACCACGCTCAAGGCCGGTGGCGACATTGCCCTGAATGCCAGCCAGGACCTGCTGGTCAGTGCCAGCCGGATCGAAGGCGGCGGCAACGTCGACCTCGATGCCGCTCGCGATCTGCTGATCACCTCCGACCAGGACGAAAGTGCCTCCTTCTACCAGAAGAAAAGCAAGGGCTCGTTCGGGCGCAGCAAGCTCACCCAGCAGGAGAGCTACCACAGCACCAACATCGAGTCGGTGGTCACCGCCGGCAACGACCTGACGATCAATGCCAGCAAGGCAGAAAACGGCGGCATTAACCTCGACGGTGGTCGCGACGTCACGGTCATCGGCAGCGAGCTCCGCGCCGGCAACGATCTGCTGATCGGTGCCACCGGCGATGTGGCGGTGCTCTCCGGCATTGAAGAGCACGGCGAGTACAGCAAGAAAACCAAGTCCGGCTTCCTCGGCTTGTCCAAGAGCGGCAAGAGCCAGCTCCAGACCAGCGCGACCCAGGTCGGCAGCGAGCTGGAGGCCGGCAACGACATCGTTCTGGTAGCGGGCAGCGATCTGCGCCTGCGGGCCAGCGAGGCCAGTGCCGGTAAGGATGTCGAGTTGCGTGCGGGGCTGGTGGACAAGGACGGCGATATCGACCTGCTGGCAGCCAATGACACTGCCTACAGCCGTACCGAGGAGTACAAGAAGAAGATCGGCCTGTCGCTGTCGCCGGACTTCATCCTGCCGCCGTCGGTCTCCATCGCATCGGCCAAGGCCGCCGGGAAGGAGGCGCAGAGCAGCACCAGCGTCGGTAGCCAGGTTGTAGCCGAGCAGGATGCCACGCTCAAGGCCGAGCGTGACGTCAACCTGGTGGGCAGCGGCGTCAGTGCCGGGCGCAACGTCAGCATCAACGCCGGCCGCGACGTCAATGTGGCCGCCGCTGAAAGCCAGCGCGACGAGCGCCAGTGGTCCAGCAGTTCCAACACCGGGCTGCGCTTCGACAGTGACGACAATGGCGTCAGCTTCTTTGCCGGAGTCGAGAAGGAAAAGGCCAAGGATCGTGTGCTCGAACAACTGGCCAGTGGCAGTCAGATCCAAGCCGGACAGGACCTGAACGTCAACGCCGGGCGTGACATCAACCAGAGCGGTTCCGACCTGAAGGCGGGGCACGATATCAACCTTGCTGCCGGGCGCGATATCAACATCGATGCCGCCGGCGAAACCCGTGTCGAGGAACATGAGCGCGAATTCGCCAGCCAAGGGGCGGGCGGTTCGATCAACCACAACCTGGGTCGCACCAAGGATGCGGTCAGCAACGCCGGCAACGGGGAGAACAACGTCAGCAAGGGCTCGAGTACCTTGCAGGCAGTGGATGCGGTCAGCCAGTTCTTCGCTGGCCCCACCGGCGACGGCAAGTTGGGCAACACCACCCAAAGCAGCAGCCAGCAGACGGTCGAACAGGGCAATCGGGCATCGACCCTCGACGCGGGCAACGACATCACCTTCACCGCAGGCAACAATGTCAACGTTGCGGGCAGCCAGCTCCAGGCTGGGCGCGATATCACCATCAAGGGCCGCGATATCAATATCGACGTGGCTCATGGTGGTACCAGCCAGCAGACCAGCGAATCGCAAAGTTGGGGCGGCATCCACGGCGGCAGCAGTGGTGGCTTCAAGGTCGGCATCGGCGGCAGCCATGGCACCGCCAGCACCGATGGCAACCAGGGCAACTCGACTGCCAGCCAGCTCGACGCCGGGCGTGACATCAAGCTCGAGGCCGGCAACGACCTCAACGTCATTGGCAGTCAGGTTCAGGCTGGGCGCGACATCGACCTTGCTGCGGGCAAGGACATCAATATCCGCGCCGCGCAGAACGACTCCGAGCACGAGCAGAACCGCGCCAGTGGTGGTGGCGAGGTCGGCCTTGCATTCGGTTCGGAAGGCGTGGGCATCTATGCCAGCGTCAACCTGGGCAGGGGCCACCTGGAGCGCGAAGCGCAGCGACATCAAGAAGCCTACCTCTATGCCGGCGACCAACTGAAGTTCACCAGCGGCAAGGACACCACCATCAGCGGCGCCCAGGTGCGTGGCGATGAAGTGATTGGCCGTGTGGGGGGCGACCTGAAGGTGTCGTCGGCGATCGATACCGGCGAAGTCAAAGGCAAAGAGTTTGACGTCAGCGTCACCGTGACCATCGGTCCGGGTGCTGGCGTCAGCGGCTCGGTGGGTTACGGCCAGACCACTGGCAAGACCGAGTGGGTGGAAAACCAGACCCGGGTGACCGGCGCCAGCAAGGTCGACATCCGTACCCAGGACCACACCCAGATAGACGGCGCGCTGATTGCCGCCGACAACGGCAATCTCAAGCTCGATACCGACACGCTCGGCTACAGCGATATCGCCGGCTCGGACAAGGAGCACGGCTACTACCTCAATGTCGGCGGGAGCTGGAAGCAGGGCGGCGGCAGCACCCAGCAGGACCCGAGCCAGGAAGGCAAGGGCAAGAAGGGTGAGAACGGCTGGAGCGTGAGCGGCTGGGAGTATGAAAAAGAGCGCGAGCAGATAGTCCGCGCCACGGTGGGCGAGGGCGAGATCGTGGTGCGCGAGGATGCCGCGACGGGGCAGGACTCGACGGCAGGGCTGAACCGGGATCTGGACAAGGCCTACGAGATCACTCGGGACCATGAGGAACGGACGGATCTGTACGTCACCGATAGTTCGTTGCATGACGTGATGAATCCCAAAGAGACACTTGATAAGTGGGTCACTGGACTGCTCACCTACCACGAGACGGCGCAGCATAACTATGAGCAGGCCAGTACCGGTTTGAATGCCACCGTCAACCGTATCGAGCGAGTGCTTGGACGGGAGATGGCCGCCGGCGTCAGCAGCGTCACCACCAAAGACTTTGCCGAAGAGACGCTTGAACAGTTGATTCGTGGTGGCAAGAGCCGGACTGAAGCCATGGCGATGATGGCGGATGAGAAGTTTCAGCAGAACGTGCTCAAGGAACTGAGCAGTTTCTGGGGAATAGCACCGGAGATTGCAGCCGCCAAGGTGGTGATAGACCAGGCTTTCCCAGAAAAATCAGGTGTCGTGCAGTTGCCCGCTTCAGGCGTCACGCTGAACGAGCTGAAGTTAACCCTTCGCACACTTTCCAGCATCCAGGAATTCATTCAAGAGAATGAAGACAAGGCACAAGCGGTGGCTGTGGTGCTGGCGCTGACCCAAGGTCCCAAGGGTGTCGTTCAGGCTTTGGCAATGAGTGCTGCTGAGCAGACACCGCTGGGCCAAGAGCTGATGTCGCGCCTGCAAGGAATGCAGGAGTATGTGGGCGAAAAGATCGCTGCACAAATGGAAGGTCGAGGCCTGGATGAAACTGAGGCTTACGATAAGTACCTGTTGGGCGGCGGTAATCTCATTGGCAGCATTCTTGGGACGGGTATTTCTACTGTACGAATGGGTAAGGGCGACAAGGTTGGTGGCCAAGGCGCTGAAAAAACCGGTGGTTTAGAAACAGAAAAAAATAGTCCAGATCTCACGGGGCAGGGACGGACTGAGGCCGTTGATTCTGGGTATGGCGGAAAGTTGTCCGGCGAATATACTGCTGGAACCACGACCTACAATGGTAAGACTGTAGAGGGTGCCGGAGATTTTAGTGGTGGGGTAGGTTCTGGCAAGGTTGAGGTTGGTGCAAAAGCGGCAGGGGTTGCGGACGAAACTGCCGGTTCAATAAGGAACGTCAATCCAGGTTACCCAGACGCTGGGCGAACTCATAACTGCGTTAATTGTTCAATTGCTACTGATGCAACACTGGCAGGTAATCCAGCATCTGCATTGCCGATAAACTCAACCAAGGGTGTTCCGTTGACCGTGCTGGAGAAGCAATATGGAGCTAAGTTTAGCGGTGTGTCTTCACCCGAAACCATCACCCAGCACATGATTAGTGGTGGGGACGGCGCACGTGGGATTGTGTTTGGCTCCTATGGTCCAGGTCAGCCAGGCCATGTATTCAACGTAGTTAATCAGAATGGGGCTATTCGTTATCTCGATGGGCAGACTGGAAAGCCGGCAAATATGAGTAATTTTAAGACATTGCAGTTATTGAGAACTAACTAATGATTACCTACGAATACGCTTTGGAAAGAGCTAAGGAATATTTGAAAGACTCTGAGATTCCTTTGCAGCTAACGCATGAGGGCACGTTCTCTGAGGGATGGTTTTTTTGCTATCAATCTAAAGAGTATTTGGAGACAGGGAACCTGTCGGCTCAACTGGCTGGAAACGGACCATTCCTGATTGATAAGGAAACTGGAGAGATTCATGTTTTAGGGACCGCCAAGCCGCTGAAAGAATATCTTGATCACTATGTGATCAGTAAGTCAAAAAAATAAGATTGGTTTTTCGGTGCAAAAGGCATTCTTACACCTAGAGACTTTCCAGAGGTGGCTGGCAAAATCAGCCAGAAACAGCTTCGGCATATCGCTGGAAGGCCTGAGCTTGAAGCTCGAGGAGGCGGTGGGTTCTTGAACAGCGTTGATGATGCTCAAAAAGTACTAGATGCTTACCGCATAGGGCAGGTTAAGATTTTAGGTAAGAATGCTCAAGGGTTTCCGGTGGTCAAGTTTGAAGGCGTAACCGGCACCAACGTTAACGCTGGCGTTGGTATAACCGCTCAGCCAACTAATGTCTTTATCATCAAAGGTACAAAAAGCCCAAGTATTGTCCCTGCTAACCCTAATTGGACTCAGAAATGAATGCAGAAGCCGAATTGAAAACTTGGAATTTCCAAGTCTTAATGCTTGTTCAAGCGATGCTGGGGGCAGTTACTCCAAACTTCAGGATGGTGGTATTGTCTTGTGAAGATGATGTTTGGCTAATTAGATTTTATCTTGAAGAAAATATAGAGGATGATATTGATGAAGTCGAAGATATCATATGTCAATATACTGCTTATCAGGACTCAAATTTAAAATGCAAGTCGGAAATTTTGGTCGGCAACGAAGACCTACCTAGCTTGTCGGAAGCTGAGAGGGTCGTTTATCGTCGAAAAGAGTAATTTTTACTTGGTGCAAAGAAAGAAAAGGGGACAGATTTATTTTTAGCTGAATAAAAAATAAATCTGTCCCCTTTTGCGCTTTTGCGGTCCTTTTGCGCCGTCCCCTTTTGCGCCGTTATTGGGATCACCTAAAAGAGATGAACGACACTCTTCGAGGTTTACGGAACCATGCGGACACCTTGAAGGGGGTGAATGAACCGTCAGCGCAAGCTGCACGCCAGCGAGCGGTCGATACTATCGATCGTATTGAGTCAGCTTTAATGGTGCCGGGATATGACGTTTCGTGAGTTGGAAAGACTTACTCAAATTAGTTGGTTGCCAGAAGACAGCCCGTCGTTTTTGACCGAATGGTATCTTTTGGTATGTGATACTCCACTAGATCACTTAGGTGTAGGAGATGTATGCCGCGCAATTAGGCAAAATCTTTTTGTTAATGAGCTATTACCCTTTGCTGTGGTATTACTACATGATGATGTGTTGGCAGGAGAGAGATACGACGGCGAGCTGCTTGCAGCTCTTGCAAGTGTGAGTGCAGAGTGTTGGCAGAGAAATACAAGTGCGGCGCAAAAGGCCGTTTGCGCTTTGGCCGAAGTGAAGAATTTAAGCCAAGATCCCGAGCTGTTAAAGGATGCTTCGACTTTGATGGGGGCGCTTGGCATTTAAGTAGTTTGTAGGTTGGTGCAAAAGAAGTAGGCGCTGTAGGACAAAAGCTGCCATCTGCTTTGCCAGAAAACTTGACTGGTTATGCGAGCCCGAAGGATATCCGGTTCAAGCAAAAAAGGGACGGATTTATTTATTTCCCCGGCGAAAAAGGGGACAGATTTATTTTCATTCGCTTTGCTAAGCTGAAAACCTCAATGGAATGAGGTTGCTATGCCAAGAATAGGACGAGTCGTATTACCCAACTACCCCCATCACGTCGTTCAGCGTGGTCACAACCGACAGGTGGTATTCGCTGCTGCGGAGGACTACCAGCGCTACGTCAATGATCTACAGGAACTGAAGGACGCATTTGGTATAAAAATTTATGCTTACTGCCAGATGACAAATCATGTCCACCTGTTGTTTGGAGCCTGGAGAGGCAGTCGCAGGCCTTGGTCAGATGATGAAGGCGTTGGCAGCCCGAGCGACGCGATATCGGAATAAGTTAGAAGGGCGATCAGGAACGTTATGGGAAAGCCGACATAAGTCCAGTGTGGTGCAGTCAGAGAGCTGATACATTGAGCTAAATCCCGTGAGGGCTTGCATGGTGGATGATGCTGAAGACTATACATGGTCGAGCTACAGAGCCAGAGTTCAACTTCAACCAGGTTTTGATTGGCTGGATATTTCTGCCTGCTATTCCGCTTTGGGAGAAACTTCTGAAATACGAAAAGATCGGTATATATCGTTTTTAAGGCAGGCTGCTTCGAAGGACGAGTTAAATCTCATTAGGTCAGCCTTGCAGCGAGGGCAGTTGACCGGCGCTGATCGCTTTGTTGATGAGGTGGAGAAAATATCAGGTGTCAGATTAGAACTGCGGGGACAGGGTCGGCCAAGGTCGGGTTAAAGAAAATAAATCCGTCCCCTTTTTCCCTAATCCTGAAGATTTTAAGCCGAGGTAGATTTCATGAGGTTAAATTACAGTCAGTCTAATGGTCTCGAGAATTTCTTTTGCGGGCAAGGTAGAGAGGAAGTTAGGAGAGTGATTGGTTTGCCGTATAGGGTTTTTCCTGAAACTGAATTTTCAGAAAATTCAATTGACGCCTTTGGTGAAGCTGTAATGCAAGTTTGGTACAACTGCTCTAATGAGTTGTTGGGGTTAGAGGTGTATCTTCCTAATGCTTGTTTTTATTATGATGGCAAGCAGGTTTTAGGTCTGTCTATTGATGATGTTGAGAGTTTTTTTGATGCTGAGGGTGTGCCTTTTGAAGTGGAGAAGGACAAAACCGGCATAAACGTTAATCAAAACTCGGTCAGATTTTATGCTCCTGATATGAACGATTTAGGGGGGCGAGCCACGGTAGAGGCTGTATACGTTGGTTTTAAATAGGGGCGGGGCTTTAATTTAAAGAACTGAAAAGGGGGCGGATTTGAATGGCACTTACTTAGGCTCTGTATGAAAAGTCTTGAGACGCCGCTCAGGCAAGGCGACAACAGCCGAGGAATCGGAGTTTACGGGTTGTAAATGAGCAGTCCGAGGCTGTTTTCAACGCAGCATGACCAAGTATTAAGGCTTTTCGTAAAGGGCCTAGTCCCGTCAGTACCTTTCAAAGAAATTTTTCAGGTGAGGTTGTTGTTTCTTGGAGTGCACTTAAGTGAAATTAAATATCGACTTCCCTGAAAACATGATCACGGATGAATTACTCAGGCAGGAACGAATACCCTGCTTTTGCAAGGTTTCAAAAGAATTTGAGATTTCGTTTTCGGATACTGTTCCTGAGTCATCGGGGGTGGTATCAGAATGGGATCGTAGAGAGTTGGAGTTAAGAGCCGTTGCAGGGGCGGGCGGTCGATATACGCATTTTGCTAATGGTTTGATTACATTGCAGAAAATTAATGAAGGCATTTACAAGATCCTTGATCTTGAGATGTTTTATAGAAGTTACGGCTGGTGCGCTGTCTTACGTGGTGGGAAGTATGCGCCTCCCGGAAGTTTTTGGGATGAAGAGTAAAGACTTTCTGATGAATGCTAGGCTAGGGATTCAATTGCATGAACGGACTCTCCTAGTCGAATTTCGAATCCAATCATTGATATGGCTTAACTGAAGCGCCCTAACTTTTTACCACGCTAACACCGGCCTTGTGCCGGTGTTTTTGTACCCGGTCTGCACCCCTTTTGCCGCCTTCCTGCACCCATCCTGTAGCCTTTTTGCACTCAAGCTGCACCCTTTCTGCAGTCAAGTTGCACACCCTTTTACGCTCACCCTGACGACCTACGGCGCGTGTAGACAACGAAATTCGCGTCGGGTGATACTGTTGGTACAAAAGCAACTGGCGGGGCGGTAGACCGTGCTACTACTGGGATTGAGTGGGGCAAGGGTATTCAAGGTCAAGGAATGCCTTGGGAGGATTACCTTGGGACGCAACTGCCAGCAGGCTCTCGACTACCGCCTAACTTCAAGACGTTTGACTTTTTTGATAGAACGACCGGTGTTGCGACCAGTGCAAAAACACTTGATACGACCACCGCGGCTAAAATTGCCAATCCAAGTCAGGTTTATTCATCGCTTAAAGGAAATATTGATGCCGCCGCAGGGTTTACTGAGTACGGTTTGAAGGACGTAACAGTATCCTCTAGTCAAATTACTAGTCGTGAATTGCAAGTGGTAGTTCAAAAATCTACGACGAGTGCTGGGATCAAATTAATAGAGCTATTGAGTATGGCCAGGGCAAAGGCGTTACGGTAAAAATTACCAAGGTGGATTAAGATGAGTGATGTCGTAAAAACAGCTTGGGCAGATGCGAAAATAAATAAGGATTTTATTTCCGTAAAAACTTTTTCTGGTTATCGAAGTAGCCAAGCGGACCCGCAAGGTGTGGAGCATTTTTTCAGCCCTGACGCTGCCGATAAAGAGCTAGGCTTTGCTGTGCTTGACGCCTTGGCTCATAGCCGATTTGTGCTTCCCGAGCCGCGAAAGGATGTTTGGATTCATCCTGAAGCTACTTTTGATATGGAGTTATACGACTACAACTTGACCAATCAACGATATGATCAATGGGTTGGCAGTACTTTGGGACGCTATAGCTACAAGAATAAGCGTGCATTATTTAAAGACATGAAAAAATGCAGTATCGAAAGTAAGGGGAGGCAGATAACTATTCGTCCTAGCCATCACGAAAAGCTAGAAGCCTGGAGTGGTAAGGGACTAAGTGAGAGTGACTATGTCATTATCCCCAGCGGTAGTAGTCCTTCCGATGTAGGTGCGGCCTTACGCTTGGCTTTTAGTCGGTGCACCTAATGTGTAGAGGTTTCGAGTTGATCTGACACCGGCCTCGTGCCGGTGTTGTTTTATCTGCTTACTGCAAAACCTCCCGTCCTTCGCTGCTCGTTTTAGTCGTGGCCTGAGCGATCAGGGCATCACGAGAGAAAAGGGGACAGCCGCGTCACCGCCGGAGACGAAGCCTACCTGGTGGCGGGCGGCAGACTCGACCTGCTGGCGGCTGAAGACAGCGACTATTCGCTGGACAACAAAAAGAAAAAAGGCAGCTTCGGCAGTAAGAAAACCCAGCGCGACGAAGTTACCCAGATCACCAACATCGGCAGCGAAATCACCACCGGCGGTGACCTGACCCTGGAGAGCGGCAGCGACCAGCACTACCTGGCCGCCAAGCTCAACAGCGGCGGCGACCTGACCATCGACAGCGGCGGGGATATCACCTTCGAAGCCGTGAAGGACCTGCATCAGGAGAGTCACGAGAAGAGCAAGTCCGATGCGGGCTGGTTCAGCATGAAGGGCAAGGGCAGCACCGATGAAACCGTGCGCCAGAGCGAACTGGTGGCCCAGGGTGAACTGGTCATCAATGCGGTCGGCACCATTCACGCGGACGTGTTGCAGGTCAACCAACAGACTGTGCACGAATCCATCGACGCCATGGTCAAGGCCGACCCGAAACTGGCGTGGCTGAAAGAGCTGGAAGCGCAGGGCGGGGTTGATTGGCGGCAGGTGGAGGAGATTCACACCAGCTTCAAGTATTCGAACTCGGGGTTGGGGCCGGCGGCGCAGATCATTATTGCGATCATCATGGCTGCAGTTGTGGGCCCGGCCGCAATGGGCGCGCTGGGAGCGGCTGGGGCAAGCACTGCGGTCGCAGCTGGTGGAGCCGCGGTCGCTACCAGCGCGGCTACTAACGCAGCTGTTAGTGTTGTCAACAATCGCGGCAATCTGGGAGCTGTCCTCAAAGACGTCACTTCTTCGGACGCAATGAAGGGCTACGTTATCGCGGGTGTCACTGCGGGTATCACCGAGGGGCTTATTGATCCGAAGCTGAAGGGAACCAATGCGGCCTTTAAAAATACCGCCGGCTTTGACCTGAGTACTCTTGAAGGCATTGGCGGTTTCAGTTTGCGCGCTGGGGCAATTGGCGTAACCAGTGGGGCAATCAAGACTGTGGTTTCTGGGGGAAGCTTCGGAGACAACCTTGCAAATGGGTTGGTCACCCAAGCTGCAAACGTTACAGCGGCTGTAGGTTTCAACTTCGTTGGAAACTATGCCGAACAACAGTTTGCAGCGGCCGACTTGGCCAAAGACAGTGCTGGTATGGCGATGTGGGCCGAAGGTGGGGCCGGTCGTGTGGCGCTTCACGCCCTCATGGGAGGTGCGGTATCGGCGGGTACCGGCGGCGACTTTATTTCTGGCGCGGTAGCTGCCGGCGCCAGCCAGGCCTTGGCTGGTGTGCTCAATGACGCTTTCGAAACCCAGCCCAAAATGCGTGAGGCCTTTGCTCAAATTGTAGGCATAGCCTCGGCAGGTTTGGCGGGCGGTGACATTGAGAAAGGCTCCTGGGTCGCCCAGATGGCCGACCAATACAACCGCCAAGCGCACCCGGAAGAAATGCGGCTTATCAAGCAACAGGCCGAGGCGCTGGCCAAGGATCAGAACATTAGCGTTGCCGAGGCCGAGCAGCGTATGGCTCGTGCTTTTGCTTATTACACCGATAAGGACTGGCAGGCGCTGCTGATCAAAGATGGGTTGGTGATCGACGCCAAAACCATGGTTCACCTGGGGCAGGCGTTGGCGCCCTTGGCCACTTGGTATGAGGTGAACCCGGTCCCCGCTATTGGTGATGTACCACTGTCTACGGGCATTGCCACATATACCTCGGAGCAAACAGTTGCACTGCTTCAAGGGTATGCGACCAACCATAGCGATGTATTCAATGACGCCAAATTCAACAGCGAATACCTGCTGAGCGGAGTTGGGGGCCGCAATGCCGAATATGCGGACTACTACGACCGCAACCTGAATTTCAACGCTATAGATTCAGGCGCTCAATTGATTGGTGCGGGCAAGGGAGTCAGCGACGCGTTGATCGAGATGGCCAAGGGCATCTATGGACTGGGCGAGGGATTGGTAACGCGACCGTTGGATACTGCCAACGGTGTACTGGAAGAGTTGATCGCATCAGCCAGTAACCCGACTCAAGTCGTTAATGCTTTCTTGCAAGCGAAGCAGGATGCTGAAGTCCAGGCTCGTTTGTACCGTCTCCAAGGCAAGGTCGAAGATGCAGCTCGGGTCGAAGCGGATTGGCAAACCGAGTTCTACAGCAACTTCGTTGCGCTCAACCGTGCCGTAGAGCTAGGAAAGACAGCGCAGTTACTAGCCGCACGGGAAGCAGCATTGAAGGGGCTTGACGGACCTTGCTGTTTCGCCGCAGGAACGCTGGTGGCTACACCCGACGGCGATCGCGCAATCGAAACCCTCGAGGTGGGCGATATCGTCTGGAGCAAACCGGAGCATGGTGGCGAGCCATTCCCGGCAGCAATTCTCGCAACTCACGTTCGTAATGATCAACCGATCTACAAATTGGTGCTTGAGAACACCCGTTTGGATGGCAAGGTAACGCGCGAGATTCTGATGGTTACGCCTGGTCATCCCTTCTATGTGCCTGCCAAACGTGATTTCATCCCCGTCATCGATCTAAAACCGGGCGACTTGCTGCAGTCACTGGCTGATGGCGATACCGAAGACACCTCGTCCAAGGTCGAGTCACTCGGGCTGTACCTGCCCGAGGGTAATACTTACAATCTGACAGTCGACGTGGGGCATACGTTCTACGTCGGCAAGCTCAAGACTTGGGTACACAATACTGGGCCTTGTAGGTTGCCTCCGGATTATTTCGAAGGC
>NZ_JANLNX010000008.1:0-45494 GCF_025466015.1 Pseudomonas sp. 5P_5.1_Bac1
GGTGGTCGGCCACCAGCCCGACACCGCGCACGGCTTCGTCACCGAGCCGCGCACGCAGGCGTTCGCGCAACTGCTCCCAACTGTGCTGCTGTTGAGGGCGGGCCGAAAACAGTTCGCTGGCCTGGGGCACGAATGTCGGCAGTTCTTCGGCGGTCAGACGCAGGGTACGTACCGGGGCTCTCAGGGTCAGTTGCTCAAGACGGCCGCGCGCCAGTTCCAGCAAACGCCCGGCATCGCGTTCGGCGGCGAGCAGGCCGACCTGCAACAAGGTGTCCGGGCCTTCGGCGTGTTGCAGAAACAGGTTGAAGCGCTGCACGCCAGCATCGCGCCCGGCGAGAAAGGCCGCCAGATCGCCGACCAGACGACGCAACGGAAACAGCAGCGCCTGGCTGGATTCCACATCGAAATTCAGCTCCAGGCGGGCCTCGAAACGGTCGGGCGGCAGGTAACAGTCAAGGGCCATGGCGCGCTGCCCCAGCAGCCGGTCAAGGTGCAACTGCACGGCTGCGGCGAAACGCCGGGCCAGGGTTTCGCGGGGCAGCGCCAGCACTTGGTCGAGCTGGCGCAGGCCCATGCGGCCGAACGCCGTGGCCGCCTCCGCGGGCAGGCCGAGGCGGTCAATGGGCATGGCAGCCAGGGCGGCGCGTGTCGTCTCGGCATCGGTCGCGGCCAGACCGTCGTAGGCATTGGCCAACATGCGCGCCGCCACCGGGTTGCTGGCCAGCACGATCCGGTGACGAAAGCCAAGCGCCGTCAGCTCCGCCCGCAAGCGCGCCTCGAATTGCGGCCAGGGGCCGAACAGGCCGAGGCTGGATTCGACCTCCAGCAACACGGCCCGCGGGTAATGCAGGCTGACCTGGGAACTGAAGCGGTAGGCCCAGGCGGCGAGCAGTTGTTGCTGCTGCTCGGTGGCCGCCGCGTCGTGCTCGACCATGTTGAAGCCCTGGGCCAAGGCCTGCGCGGCAGTCAGGCTCTGGCCTGCACGCAGGCCAAGGGCGCGGGCGGCCGGGTTGACCGCCTGCAGAACCCGGCGCGTGGCCGGGCCGCTGAGCAGCACCAGCGGCTGCTCGGCGTCGTCACGTCCGCGCAGCACGCAGTCGAGCGCCAGTTGTGGCAAGAGAATGCAGGCCCAGAGCATGGCACGTCAGCCCACACGGCCGGGTGCGGCAATCGGGGTATTCGGCGCCAGCCCGCCACGGCACTTGAGCACCCGCCAGCGTGCCGGACTGGCATCGATGGCGATCCGCAAGGCAGCGGGCGACGGGTTGAGCGCCGCCGACTGATCGCGACAGGCGAACGCCAGCGCCTGGCCGGTTTCCGCCGCCACCTGCAACCGCCGCAGCGCACGGTCGTCAGCACGCCGGGGCCAGCACAGCACGGCGCCACAACTGCCGGAGCGCAGGCATTGCTCCGCGGCCCAAAGACTTTCCGCGGTGCTCGCCTCAACCACCGACAGCCAACGCAGATCGACACCCGCCGCCTGCCAGGCCGGTGGATAGGGAATGAAGGGCGGCGCCACCAGGACGATACGCTCGCCCGCCGAACTCAACCGCGCAAGGCTGGGCCAGAGCAGGTGCAGTTCGCCCGCGCCCTCTTCACTCAGCAGCAATTCGCTGAGCGCCGCCGGTGGCCAGCCGCCGCCCGGCAACAGCGCATCCAGGGCGGCATGCCCGGTGGGCTGCAGGCCGTGGGACTCGGCGAGCGGCCGGCCCTTCCAGACCCGCCGTGTGTCGAGCAGCCCGTCGAGACTGACCACCGCGCCCATCAGTCGCGCCTCACCAGGCCGCAGAACACGCCTTCGATGACGAAGTCGCGATCCGGGCCGACCTCGATCGGCGCATAGGCCGGGTTGCGAGGCAGCAATCGGTAGTGACCGCCCGCCTTTTCGAAGCGCTTGATGGTCACCTCGCCATCGAGGCGGGCGACGACGATCTGGCCGTCACGGGGGTCGGTCTGCCGGTAGATACCAACCAGGTCGCCGTCGAGGATGCCGTCGTCGATCATCGAGTCGCCGCGAACCTTGAGCAGGTAATCCGGGGTGCGGCTGAACAGGTGGGCGTCGAGCATCAGTTGTTCGTGGATGCCCACGTCCGGGCCGATCGGCCGACCCGCCGCCACCTGGCCCAGCACCGGGATTTCCAGCACTTCGGGACGGCGCAGCCGGCCGACGAGGCGGATGCTGCGGGCCTGGTTGGGGGTGATTTCGATAAGGCCGGCCTCGCACAGCGCCTGGATATGCTTGCGCGCCACGCTGCGCGAGGCGAAACCGAAGGCCTGGGCGATGTCCGCGAGGCTGGGGGGCTGCCCTTTATCGGCGATGCGGTCGCGGATGAAGGTGAGGATGGCAGCGCGTTTTGGAGATAGAGTCGTCATGGAGCACATTTGTACTCTTTTCGTTTCCGGCTGACCAGCCCCGCTGATCGGCGTGCCGTTGCGGTTATCATGGCCGCCTCCTGATTCACGGATGTTCTCCATGCTCGATGCCCTGCTGTTCGACCTCGATGGCACCCTCGCCGATACCGACAAGCTCCACCTGCTGGCCATGCAGCAACTGCTGAGCGAAGAAGGCCGCACCCTTACCGAAGAAGACTTCGACGCCCATGTCAGTGGTCGGGCCAATGCGGATTTGTGCCGCTACCTGTTTCCTGATCGCCCGCTGAGCGAGCACCTGGATTTCGCCGACCGCAAGGAAGCGCGCTTTCGCTCGCTGTCGCCGACCCTGCAGCCCACCCCCGGGCTATTGGCCTTGCTGGCGCATGCACAGAAAAACGCGATCGGCATGGCGGTGGTCACCAACGCGCCGCGGGCCAATGCCGAGCACATGCTGAATGCCCTGGGCCTGGCCGGGCGCTTCGAGCATGTGCTGGTGGCCGAGGAACTGGCCCGGGCCAAGCCCGACCCCCTGCCCTACCTCACCGGTCTGCACAGGCTGGATGCACGGGCCGCGCATTCGCTGGCGTTCGAGGATTCGTTGCCGGGGGTGAAGGCGGCGAGCGGCGCGGGGATCTTTACCGTGGGCTTGTCCACCAGCCAGCGGCCCGAGGCGTTGCTGGAGGCCGGGGCGCAACTGGTGGTGGCGGATTTCGAGGATCCACGGTTGTGGCAGGTGATTGCGCGGATGCAGGGGTAACGGCCATTCGCGAGCAAGCTCGCTCCTACGCCGACCTTGACGTAAACGTAAACCTGCCTATAGGTTAGGCCCATTGCCTTCATCATCGAGCCCCGCGCAATGAGCAGCCAGACCTACAGCATCTCCGACCTGTCCCGCGAGCTGGACATCACTACCCGGGCGATCCGCTTCTACGAGGAACAGGGGCTGCTCAGCCCCGAGCGCCGCGGTCTGGAGCGTATCTATTCGGCCCGCGACAAGGTCAGCCTCAAGCTCATCCTGCGCGGCAAGCGCATCGGTTTCTCCCTCGCCGAATGCCGCGAGCTGATCGAGCTCTACGATCCCTCCGGCGGCAACACCAAGCAGCTCAACAGCATGCTGGCCAAGATCGCCGAGCGCCGCGCCCAACTTGAACAGCAACTGCTCGACATCCAGCAGATGCAACTGGAACTCGACACCGCCGAAGAGCGCTGCATGCTGGCGCTGACCAACACCCTGAACAATCAGAAGAACGGCCACTGAGCCCACACAGGAAACCCGAAGCCATGCCATTGCCCGCCACAGTTCGTCTGGTCGAAGTCGGTCCTCGCGACGGCCTGCAGAATGAAGCCCAACCCATCAGCGTCGCGGACAAGGTCCGGCTGGTCGACGACCTGACCGCCGCTGGCCTGTCCTACGTCGAAGTCGGCAGTTTCGTCTCGCCGAAATGGGTGCCGCAGATGGCCGGGTCGGCCGAGGTCTTCGCCGGAATCCAGTACAAGCCCGGTGTCACCTATGCGGCCCTGGCACCGAACCTGCGCGGTTTCGAGGACGCGCTCGCCGCCGGGGTCAAGGAAGTGGCGGTGTTCGCCGCAGCGTCGGAGGCCTTCTCCCAGCGCAATATCAACTGCTCCATCAGCGAGAGCCTGCAACGCTTCGTGCCGATCATGGAAGGTGCGCGCCAGCACGGTGTGCGGGTGCGCGGCTATGTTTCCTGTGTGCTGGGCTGTCCTTATGAAGGCCAGGTGGATGCCAGCCAGGTCGCCGCAGTCGCCCGCGAGTTGTACGAGATGGGCTGCTACGAAGTCTCGCTCGGTGACACCATCGGCACCGGCACGCCCGGCGCGACCCGTCACCTGTTCAACGTGGTCGGCGCCCAGGTGCCGCGCCCGCAACTGGCCGGGCACTTCCACGACACCTATGGCCAGGCCCTGGCCAATGTCTATGCCAGCCTGCTGGAAGGGATCAACGTATTCGACAGCTCGGTCGCGGGCCTCGGTGGCTGCCCCTACGCCAAGGGCGCCAGCGGCAACGTCGCCAGCGAAGACGTGCTGTACATGCTCCAGGGCCTGGGCATCGAGACCGGCATCGACCTGGAAAAACTCATCAATGCCGGCCAGCGCATCAGCGCGGTGCTGGGCCGCGCCAATGGCTCCCGTGTGGCGCGCGCCCGTAACGCCGGCTGAGGCCCGGCGGTAACACCTCCCTCACTGACACAAAGTGTTACCGCCTTCACACTTCACAGGGAAATTCCGGGTAACACGGAAACAAATCAGCAGAATTCCCCGTGCCAGCTTTTCCCCTGAAATCACTAAACCATTGATTTTATTAGGTTTTAAAAAGTTGGCACGGCACCTGCTATATCTTCCGTACAACAACAATAAGAAATGCGGCAAACCCAATAAAAATAAGACGTAACGGCTCTCGAACAACAAGAACAAAACGGTAGAGGCGAAGCTAACTGATTTTTTTGGAGAGGATGGCTTTTCGGGGGCGTGCCCCGCAACCAGACAGAGAACAATAAAACTACCTCAAGGTAGCGCCCGTCACGGTTGGATCAGCAATGATGAAGGTCTATCAGCGCTCAAAAAAATACGTTTGCTCTTGATCCCGAATGGGGATCGCACATGCACCAAAGAGGCAACGGCTGCCAAAAACAACAATAGGCCGCCCTCCAATAACAAAAAAAGAGCACGCAACAATCTTTGAGGGGAGCTTCGGCTCCCCTCAGTGCATTCCGGCCTTTCAGTTTTTCTCCTCGCGTTCCTCGTCCTTGCCTTCCAGGCGATTCACCACCAGCGGCATCACTCCCAGTACCGCCAGCGCCAGCAGCGTGCTGACCAGCGCCGTGGCTTCGCGTCCCATACCGGCGGCCACGCCGATCGCGGCGGTCATCCACAGGCCGGCTGCGGTCGTCAGGCCCTTCACATGGCTGGCGTCCTGATCGTGGCCTTTGAGAATGGTCCCGGCACCGAGAAAGCCGATCCCCGCAACGATGCCCTGCACCACCCGGCTCAACGCCGCATCGTCGGCCCCGGCCATGCGCGGCACCAGCACGAACAGCGCCGCGCCGATCGCCACCAGCATGTGGGTGCGCACCCCGGCGGCCTTGCCCTTCATCTCTCGCTCGAAACCCAGCACCGCGCCCAGCAGCGCCGCCATCAGCAGGCGCACCGAAACCTGCGTCAGTTGCTTGGCATCAGTAATGTCGGCGAATTCCGCCACCAGCGTCACCCACACCTCATGCCACCAAGCGTCCATGGCCGTGTCCATCGTCAGGGAAGTTATGGGATGGACAACGGCGGGCTCGGCAAAGTGCGATATGACCGCTGATCGGTCGGGGCCAGTAACCGGACGCTGGGAGGGGTCTCTACTGTAAGGGCCGTTGCAGCCCGTTCGCGAGCACGCTCGCGCCTACCGAGGACACCGTCATGCCTGTAGAAATCAACGAACAGACCCAACGCTGCACCCTGATCGGCGAAGACCTGAATATCGAAGGCGCCGCCAGCGAAGTACAGGTCACCACCGATGAAGACCTGCGCATGTCGGTCGCCGAACTGGCCGGCAAGCGTGTGCCCATCACCGAAGCCGAGGCCGATGCGCTGACTGTAGCGGGTGCGGTGGATGGTCGCAGGCACCTGAAGAGTAGCGTTCCGGGCTCGATAATCTAAGGCCCGGAGCCGTTTCGAAGACGATCTGATACGGTTTTTATAGAAATACCTGAGCCTGTTATGCAAACAGATGGGTCGCCATAGTGCTCTGGCCTGATCGAGGCCTGATGAGCGACGAACCATGAGCGAACATATTCCCGTCCAGATCGTTGAAATTGCCGAGCCGCCCCACAAGAAGAAGGCCGCCAACAGCAGCGACGGACACATCTACACCCGCAGCTTCACCGGTCTGTACCGCAACCTGCGCCTGGGTGGCGCGGGTTTCCTTTTCCTGCTGTTCTTCGCCACCGCCTGGCTGACCTGGGACGGCCGCCAGGCCGTGCTCTGGGACCTGGCGGATAGCAAGTTCCATATCTTCGGTGCGACCTTCTGGCCGCAGGATTTCATCCTGCTCTCGGCCCTGCTGATCATCTGCGCCTTCGGCCTGTTTGCCATCACCGTGTTCGCCGGCCGCGTCTGGTGCGGTTACACCTGCCCGCAAAGCACTTGGACCTGGCTGTTCATGTGGTGCGAGAAGGTCACCGAAGGCGACCGCAACCAGCGCATGAAGCTGGACAAGGCGCCGTGGGGCGTCAACAAGCTGGCCCGGCGCGCCACCAAGCACACCCTGTGGGTCGCCATCAGCGTAATGACCGGCCTGACCTTCGTCGGTTACTTCACGCCGATCCGCCCCCTGGCCGAAGAGCTGTTCACCCTGCAGGCGGGTGGCGTCAGCCTGTTCTGGATTCTGTTCTTCACCGGCGCCACCTACATCAACGCCGGCTGGATGCGCGAAGCCGTGTGCATGCACATGTGCCCGTACGCCCGGTTCCAGAGCGTGATGTTCGACAAGGACACCCTGGCCGTGGCCTACGACCCGCGCCGCGGCGAATCCCGCGGACCGCGCAAAAAGGACGTGGACCACAAGGCCAGTGGCCTCGGTGACTGCATCGACTGCACCATGTGCGTCCAGGTCTGCCCCACCGGCATCGACATCCGCGACGGCCTGCAAATGGAATGCATCGGCTGCGCAGCGTGCATCGACGCCTGCGACAGCATCATGGACAAGATGAATTACCCCCGCGGACTGATCGGCTACAAGTCCGAGCACAGCCTGCAAGGTGGCCACACCCATTGGCTGCGCCCGCGCCTGCTGGGTTACGTCACGGTGCTGGTGGTGATGATCGGCGCGCTGGCGATCGCCCTGCACGAGCGGCCGATGGTGTCGATGGACGTGATCAAGGACCGTGGCCTGTTCCGCGAGAACGCCCTCGGCCAGATCGAGAACATCTACATCCTCAAGGTCATCAACAAGACCCTGCAACCGCAGAACTACGACCTGCGCCTGCTCAACGCCGAGGGCTTCGAGCTGCACGGCAAGACCCACTTCAGCATCCCCGCCGGGGAAATGGCCGAGCTGCCGGTGTCGGTGGCGATGCTGAGCGACCGTCCCGCGAGCAGTTCGCTGGAGCTGGACTTCGAACTGGTGGACAGCGACGAGCCGAACATCCGCAGCGTTGCCCGCAGCCGTTTCGTCGCGCCGCTGAACCGCTGATCACATACACTGCGTTGCAGTCCGACCGTGCAGAGCCATGATGAAACGCTACGAGAAATTCGCCGACGACATTGCTGAACTGATCTACTCCGGGGTCCTCGGCCCCGGCCAGCGGGTGCCGTCGGTGCGCTATGCCAGCCAGACCCACGGGGTCAGCCCGTCCACGGTGTTCCAGGCCTATTACCTGCTGGAGCGGCGCGGGCTGATCCGCGCCCGGCCGCGCTCGGGCTACTTCGTCAACGCCCATGCTCCGCGACCGTTCAGCGAGCCGCAGATCAGCGAGTCGGCCAACGAGTCCACCGAGGTCGATGTCAGCGAGCTGGTGTTTTCCATTCTCGAATCGATCAAGGACCCGCACACCGTGCCGTTCGGCTCGGCCTTCCCCAGCCCGGCGCTGTTCCCGCTGCCGCGCCTGGCCCGCTCGCTGGCCAGCGCCAGTCGCGACATGGACCCGCGCATGGTGGTCACCGACCTGTCGCCGGGCAACCCGCACCTGCGCCGGCAAATTGCCCTGCGCTACATGGTCGGCGGGCTGATGTTGCCGATGGAAGAACTGCTGATCACCAACGGCGCGCTGGAAGCCCTGAACCTGTGTTTGCAAGCCGTCACCGAGCCAGGCGATCTGGTAGCCATCGAGGCGCCGGCCTTCTATGCCTGCCTGCAGGTGCTGGAACGGCTCAAGCTCAAGGCCGTGGAAATTCCCGTGCACCCGCGTGACGGCATCGACCTCGGGGTGCTGGCACAGACCCTGGAGCGCCACCCGGTAAAAGCGGTCTGGTGCATGACCAACTTCCAGAACCCGGTCGGCGCGAGCATGCCGGAAGACAACAAACAGGCGCTGGTGGAGCTGCTGCGCCAGCATCAGGTGCCGCTGATCGAGGACGATGTCTACGCCGAGCTGTATTACGCCCAGCAAGCGCCCAAACCGGCGAAGGCGTTCGACACGGAAGGGCTGGTGATGCACTGCAGTTCCTTCTCCAAGAGTCTGGCGCCCGGCTACCGCATCGGCTGGGTCGCGGCCGGACGCTTCGCACAGAAAATCGAGCGTCTGAAACTGATGACCTCGCTGTGCGCCTCGATGCCGGCCCAGGCCGCCATCGCCGACTACCTCCAGCATGGCGGCTACGACCGTCACCTGCGGCGCCTGCGCTATGCGCTGGAAGAACAGAAAAACGCCATGCTCGCCGCCATCGCCCGGCACTTTCCGGCGCAAGTGCGGGTCAGCCAGCCATCGGGCGGCTACTTCCTCTGGCTGGAACTGCCCGAGCGCATGGACTCGCTGAAGCTGTTCCAGATGGCCCTGGCCCAGGGCATCAGCATCGCACCCGGGCCGATCTTTTCGCCGACCCGGCGTTTTCGCAACTGCATCCGCCTCAACTACGGCAGCCCGTGGAGCGATCAATCGGAAAAAGCCATGGAAACACTCGGACGGATCGTGCGCTCGTTCTAGCCGCCGCCCCGCCCGTCAGGCTAAAGTTCCGCCATGGTTCACCTCCGGAAGACTTCATGCCCGCCAGCGAATTGAACGCCCTGCGCCAGCAACTGCGCGAACTCCAGGAACGCAATGCCGTGCTGGAGCAGCAACGGGTGCAGCAGCAACCGCTGAACGAGGCGTTCTATCGCTTTCTGTTCGACACCATGGACGACGGGTTCTGTGTCATCGAATTCTTCGACGGCCCACATGGCCCGCTCAGTGACTACGTCCATGTCTCGGCCAACGCGGCCTACGCCCGGCACACCGGAATTCCCGACGTGGTCGGTCAGAAACTGCGGGAAATGGTGCCCGACGAAGCCGACGAGTGGGTCGCCCGCTACGGGGAAGTGTTGCGCACCGGTCGACCGCTGCAGTTCGAGCAGGAACTGGTAGCCACCGGCCGTATTCTCTCGGTCAGCACCTTTCGTATCGAGCCGGCCGAGCGCCGTCAGGTCGCCGTGCTGTTCAAGGACGTGACGGCACGACGCCACGCCGAACAGGCCCTGGTGCACCTCAACGAAGAACTGGAGCAGCGCATTCTCGGCGCCGTGGCCGAGCGCGAGCTGTTCGCCATGCTGGTGGACAACAGCGTGGCCTGTGTCCAGGTGGTGGACAACGACCTGCGCTGGCTGGCGATCAATCACCAGTCGCTGAAAGACTTTCACTTTCTCTACGACCATGTGCCCAACGTCGGCGATACCGTCGAGCAGACATTGGGTCGCTATCCCGCCGACTGCGAGCTGGGCCTGTCGCTGTGGCGCCGCGCCCTGGCCGGGGAAGTCTTTATCGAGAACGCGGCCTTCGGTGTCGGCGAGCGGCGCCGCCACTATGAACTGCGCTTCAACACCCTGTATGACAGCGAAGGCCTGCAACAGGGCGCGTACCTGTTTGCCTACGACATCAGCGCGCGCATCGAAGAACAGCAACGCCTGCTCAGCGCCGAGGAAGCCCTGCGCCAGGCGCAGAAGATGGAGGCGGTCGGCCAGCTCACGGGCGGCATCGCCCATGACTTCAACAACCTGCTCGGCGGCATCCTCGGCGCCCAGGAATTGCTGCGCCAACGCCTCCACCAGCAACGTTACGAAGACCTCACGCCGCTGCTGGATGCGGTCAGCAGCTCGGCGCAGCGTGCCGCGTCGCTGGTGCACCGCCTGCTGGCGTTCTCTCGCCGGCAGACCCTGCAACCGCAGGCGACCGATGTCGGCGGGCTGGTCAGCGGCATGCAGGACCTGATCGGTCGCAGCGTCGGGCCGTCCATCGACGTCCGCTGCCACTTCGCCGCCCACCTGTGGCCGACCCTGATCGACCCGCCGCAACTGGAAAGCGCCCTGCTCAACCTCTGCATCAACGCCCGCGACGCCCTGCCCGCCGGCGGCAGCATCGATATCGGCAGCGACAACCTGAGCCTCGACGACGAACAGGCCCGCGCCCTGGACCTCGCCCCCGGCGATTACCTGTGCCTGAGCGTCGAAGACAACGGCCAGGGCATGCAGCCGGAAGTGGTCGAGCGCGCGATCGACCCGTTCTTCACCACCAAACCGATGGGCCAGGGCACCGGGTTGGGACTGTCGATGGCCTACGGTTTCGTGCGCCAGTCCGGCGGCCAGTTGCGAATCTCCTCGACACCCGGCTCCGGCACCCGGGTCGAACTGTTCCTGCCTCGCCATCACCAGGCGCCAGCGCCCGGCGTTGCCGAAGCCGATGAAACACTCAGCGAGCGCGACAGCGGTCGGCGTATCGTCCTGGTGGAAGACCAGACCGCGCTAAGCATGGTGATCGCTGAAATCCTCGAAGACTCCGGTTACCGGGTCGAGTCGTTCGAAACCGCCGTCGCCGCCCTGCCCGCCCTCGAACACGGCCCGCGGCCGGACCTGCTGCTCAGCGATATCGGCCTGCCCGGCGGCCTCAATGGCCGTCAACTGGCCGAAAAAGCACGCCTTCTGCACCCGGACCTGCCGGTGCTGTTCATCACCGGCTACGACGAGAGCGCCGCCCTCAGCGACGGCCCGCTGGGCGCGGGGATGAGCGTGATGATCAAGCCGTTCAGCCTGGAAATGCTGGTGGAGCGGGTGGGTCAGATGCTGTGTGACACGGGCAGCGAAGGCCCCCTCAGATAACGCTATTTATTCAAGAGCCCACCCGTACATGACGGAACGCATTTATCTACCGGGCCTCGCCCTGGCCAGCTACAAGGGCTTCGGCCCCGATGTTCAGTTCATGGGGCCATTCAAGGCGATCAACTTTTTTGTCGGGGCGAATAATTCGGGGAAGTCGTCGATTCTGGAGTTCATTGATAGTCATGCCAGAGTCCACCTGAGTACCTCGTCTTTTCAGCCCCCTGAAATGGGCACTCTCGATTACAACGTGGACTGGCCTGGCGAAAAACTGTCGGCCGGCATCTGTATGCACAAGCAAGACATTCGCCGCGAAATACTGGAAAGATCACCAAGCCTGCAAGGTCCTCGGCTGTCCGCTACGGGCTTGTTCGATTGGCTTGATTTCATTGCGGACGAACAGGGGTTGGTCTGGAACAAGCGGAGCGAGCGGTTGATACGTCACCCGCTATGGGACAGCCGTACACCTGTGGCGGAAGATTCTCTCGGCCCCCTGGATGAATGGATCGAGATAAATGTAAAGACACGGAATTCGTACTTGTCGCGGGAGGCACGCCGCAACGAGGCCATCGCCCTTCATTTCACCGACTGGTTCGGCAAAGCAACGCGCCTGATACCCGCCATCAGAACGATCACCTATGAAGGCGACGGCACGTCCACTCCCGACGGCAAGGGGTTCATCAACCGTATCGAGGAAATCCAGAACCCTTCGGCCTATGGCCGGGACACCCACGCCAAATACGACAAGCTCAACGCATTCCTGCGCTATGTCACCGAGACCGAAAACCTCAAGGTCGAGGTTTCGTACAGGCACGAACTCTCGGTAATCATCGACGGCAAGAAGTTGCCCATTTCCTCCCTGGGCATGGGCCTCCAACAACTGATCGTCATCGGCATCAATTGCGCGATAGAAAGCGGCTCGATGATCTGCATCGAGGAACCGGAGCTGCACCTGCACCCGACCCTGCAACGCAGGCTGATGGATTATCTGCAGAACAACACGGATAACCAGTATTTCATCGCCACACACTCGGCTTCGCTGATCGACACCCCCGACGCGGCCATCTTCCAGGTCGAGCAACGTGAAGGCTTCACTCGCGTGCACGTGGCCCCCGACTCGGGCAAACGCTGGTCCACCCTGCAAGACCTTGGCTACCGCCAGTCGGATCTGATCCAGAGCAACTGCATCATCTGGGTTGAAGGCCCTACCGACCGCCTGTACATCAGGCACTGGCTGAACAGCGTGGACGACACACTCCGCGAAGGTATCGACTACGCCATCATGTTCTATGGCGGGCGGCTGCTCTCGCATTTGAGCGCCGAGCTATCGGAAAGCCAGCAGGATATCGAGGCGCTGATCGTGTTGCGCAATCTGAACCAGAACCTTGCGTTCCTGATCGACAGCGACAAGGACCATGAAGCCAAAGCACTGAACGGCACCAAGACACGCATCAAGGAGGAGATCGAGAAATCCGGGGGAATCTGCTGGATCACCGAAGGGCGAGAAATAGAAAACTACGTGACGCCCCCTCTTATGCAGCAGGCCCTGAATGACAGTTACCCGGACAGCTTCGAGCAGCA
This sequence comes from Pseudomonas sp. 5P_5.1_Bac1, assembly GCF_025466015.1. Lineage (NCBI taxonomy): Bacteria > Pseudomonadati > Pseudomonadota > Gammaproteobacteria > Pseudomonadales > Pseudomonadaceae > Pseudomonas > Pseudomonas sp. 5P_5.1_Bac1. The sequence continues at coordinate 12,743 of NZ_JANLNX010000008.1, forward strand.
ACTCGACGTCAGCCAGTACGGGAAGGTGCTGCCATTCATGCGCAAGGACGGGGAAGTACAGGACGTTATCGACAAAATGAAGGTTGCCCAGCAGGTGTGCACCCGCGAAGCAGACTTGAGCATCCTGGACCTGAGCCAGCGCATCCACGAACTGGCCGCATTCATTCACCGCTGCAACGGCCAGTGCAGCAACAACTTCATTGCAGCGGCAACAGATGCGGGCGCTTAGCGCCCGCCCCCAAGATCAATGAAGCTCCCCGTCGAATACGACGCCTTGTCCGACAGCAGCCACAGGATCGCTTCGGCCACTTCCTCGGCCTGACCGCCGCGGCCCATGGGAATGCCGGGTTCCAGCTTGCTGACGCGGTCCGGGTCGCCGCTCAGGGCGTGGAAGTCGGTGAAGATGTAGCCCGGACGCACGGCGTTGACCCGCACGCCCTCGCCCGCCACTTCCTTGGCCAGGCCAAGGGTGAAGGTGTCCAGCGCGCCCTTCGAGGCGGCGTAGTCGACGTATTCGTTGGGCGAGCCCAGTCGCGCGGCCACCGAGGAGACGTTGACGATGCTGCCGCCGCTGCCGCCGTGGCGGGTCGACATGCGCGCCAGCGCATGCTTGGCGCAGAGCATCGGCCCGACCACGTTGGTCTTCATCAGCTTCAGCAGACGGAACTCGGACATTTCCTCGACCCGGCTTTTCTGGCCGATGGTGCCGGCGTTGTTGACCAGCGCGGTGACCCGCCCAAGCTCGTGGTCGACCCGCTGGAACAGGTGGATCACTTCGTCCTCGACGCTGGCGTCGGCGCGCACGGCGATCGCCTCGGCGCCCAGTTCGCGCACTTGCGCCAGCACGCGGTGCGCCGCGTCATCGTCGGCGAGGTAGTTGATGCAGATCCGATAACCCTGACGCGCCGCCAGCAGCGCGGTGGCGGCGCCGATGCCACGACTGGCACCGGTGATGATGATGACTTTGTCCATTGCTACTCCTGGTACAACCGACCATTCAAATCCTGTGGCGCAAAAAAACCCGCGCGTGAAGCCCGCTATTTTCTCGCTGACAAATCTGTAATTCAAACCTCAGTTTTCTGACAGCACCCTGCGACTAAGGTCAGCCCATCTTTGCTGATGGACAGACGACCCCATGCCCCACCTTCCGACCCGACGCACCTTCGTCAAGGGCCTGGCCGCAGCCGGCGCCTTTGGCGGCCTCGGCCTCTGGCGTCCGCACGCCTGGGCCCGCGAGCGCACCGCCGGCGAACTGACCGGCCAGCACTTCGAGCTGTTCATCGGCCAGACGGCCGTGAACTTCACCGGCACGCCGCGCACCGCGCTGACCATCAACGACAGCCTGCCCGGCCCGGTGCTGCGCTGGCGCGAGGGCGACACCGTGACCCTGCGGGTGCGCAACCGCCTCGCCGAACCCACGTCGCTGCACTGGCACGGCATCATCCTGCCCGCCAACATGGACGGCGTGCCCGGCCTGAGTTTCGCCGGTATCGAACCCGGTGGCGATTACCTCTACCGCTTCACCCTGGAGCAGCACGGCACCTACTGGTACCACAGCCATTCGGGGCTGCAGGAGCAGGCCGGCGTCTATGGCGCCATCGTCATCGAGCCGAAAGAGCCGGAACCGCATGTCTATCAGCGCGACTGCGTGCTGCTGCTCAGCGACTGGAGTGACCAGCCACCCGCCGAGCTGCTGACGACCTTGAAGAAGCAGTCCGACTACTTCAACCGACAGCAGCGCACCCTGGGCGACTTCGTTGACGATGTTGCCCGCGACGGCTGGCGCGCGACCCTGGCCGAACGCACGGAATGGGCGCAGATGCACATGACCCCGACCGATATCGCCGACATCAGCGCCGCCACCTACACCTACCTGCTCAACGGCCAGGCGCCCGAGGGCAATTTCACCTGCCTGTTCCAGCCCGGCGAAACCCTGCGCCTGCGCTTGATCAACGGCTCGGCGATGACCTATTTCGACTTCCGCATCCCCGGCCTGAAGCTCACCGTGATCGCCGCCGACGGCCAGCCGGTGCAACCGGTAACCGTAGACGAACTGCGCCTGGCGGTGGCGGAAACCTATGACGTGCTGGTCAGCGTCGGCGACCAGCCGGCCTACACCCTGTTCGCCCAGAGCATGGACCGCAGCGGCTACGCCCGCGGCACCCTGGCCCGAGCGCCGGGGCTACAGGCCGAGGTTCCAGCGACCGATCCGCGCCCGCGACTGCGCATGGCCGACATGGGCATGGACCACGGTGCCATGGCGGGCATGGGCGGCATGGACCACAGCCAGATGAGCGGCATGGACCACGGCAACATGCCCGGCATGCAGCAGCACCCCGCGTCGGAAACCAACAACCCGCTGGTGGACATGCAGACCATGACACCGCAGGCCAACCTCGCCGACCCCGGCCTCGGCCTGCGCAACAATGGCCGCCGGGTGCTGAGCTACGCCGACCTGCGGAGCACCTTCGCCGACCCCGATGGCCGCGAGCCGGGCCGGGAAATAGAACTGCACCTGACCGGGCACATGGAGCGCTTCGCCTGGTCGTTCAACGGCGTGCGCTTCTCCGACGCCGAGCCCTTGCGCCTGAAGTACGGCGAGCGCCTGCGCATCACCCTGGTCAACGACACCATGATGGCCCACCCGATTCACCTGCACGGCCTGTGGAGCGACCTGGAGGACGAACACGGCCGGTTCCAGGTGCGCAAGCACACCATCGACATGCCGCCGGGCAGCCGCCGCAGCTACCGGGTCAGCGCCGATGCCCTGGGCCGCTGGGCCTACCACTGCCACCTGCTCTATCACATGGAGACCGGCATGTTCCGCGAGGTGCGCGTCGATGAATGAACGACTCAACCGGCCGCTGCTCGGCGGCATGGCCCTGGTGTTGCTGCTGGGCAGTGAAGAACTGCGGGCAGCGGCGATGAACCACGCGGGCATGGATCACGGCAGCATGAATCATGGCGCGATGAATCACGGCAACATGAACCATGGCGGCATGGACCACGGCAGCCCGCCGTCCAACGTCGATCAGCCGCGCACGCCACTGAAGCCCATCACCGACGCCGATCGCCAGGCCGCCTTCCCGCCACTGCCGGGCCATCAGGTGCATGACCGGCAGATCAACTGGGCGGTGACCGTCGAGCAACTCGAATATCAGGACGTCGAGAACAGCAGCGCGCTGAACTGGAATGCCAACGCCTGGGTCGGCGGCGATATCGACCGGCTGTGGCTGCGCACGGAAGGCGAGCGCGAACAGGGCAAGACCCACAAGGCCGAACTGCAGGCGCTGTGGGGCCATGCGATCAGCCCGGGGTGGGAAGTGGTCGCTGGCCTGCGCCAGGACTTCAAGCCGGGCAGCGGGCAAACCTGGGCCGCCCTCGGCATCCAGGGCACGCCGCTCTACGGCATGGAGCTGGAAGCCACGCTGTACGCGGGCGAGCGACATCAGACCGCGCTGCGCCTGGAGGCCGCGTACGCTATTCTCCTGACCCAACGCTGGCGGCTTGAGCCGAACGTGGAAGTGAACCTTCACGGCCGCGATGACCCGGGCCGCACCCAGGGTTCCGGGCTGTCGGACAGCGAGGTCGGACTGCGCCTGCGCTACGAAATCACGCCGTGGTTTGCGCCCTATGTCGGGGTGTCGTTCAACCGGGTGTATGGCGACACGGCCGAGATGACCCGGGATGAAGACGGGGATGTCGGACAGACACGCTGGTTGGCTGGGGTGAGGTTCAGGTTTTAGCCCCCGCCGCCCGCAAGCAAACAGAATTCCAAGGAGACAACCCATGCTGAAAAACAACCTCGCCGCCCTCGGCCTGCTGGCCATGAGCACCCTGGCCCAGGCCGGCCAGACCATCGATGTCTACCGCGATCCCAACTGCGGCTGCTGCAAGGAATGGATCACCCACCTGCGCGACAACGGCTACACCGTCAACGACCATGTCGAGCCGAACATGAGCGCGGTCAAGCAGCGCCTCGGCGTGGCGCCGCGCCTGGCTTCGTGCCACACCGGCGTGATCGACGGCAAGTTCGTCGAAGGCCATGTGCCGGCGGAGCAGATTTCGGTCCTGGCCAAGCGCCCTGACCTGCGCGGCCTGGCCGTGCCGGGCATGCCGATGGGCTCGCCCGGCATGGAAATGGGCGACCACAAGGACGCCTACCAGGTGATCGGCCTGACCACTGACGGCAAGGACGAAGTGGTCGCGCAGTACAAGTAAGCCACAAGCCGCTTACTGTCCCTCTCAGGTGGACGATCTGTCGCCATTCAGACAGATTGTCCGACCCTGAGTCCGACGCCAAAATGCAGGCTCTTTTTAAACGCTGCCTCATGCAGCTCATGGAGTCCGAGCGATGCCACACGAAGGCAGCCTGCTGCAAACCGCAGTGATTTTTCTCGTCGCCGCAGTCATCACCGTCCCCCTGGCCAAGCGCCTGCAACTCGGCGCCGTGCTCGGCTACCTGCTGGCCGGCGTGGTCATTGGCCCGCAGGCGCTGGGGCTGATTCGCGACACGCAAAGCGTCGCGCACATTTCCGAGCTGGGCGTGGTCCTGCTCCTGTTCATCATTGGCCTGGAGCTGTCGCCGCGTCGGCTGTGGCTGATGCGCAAGTCGGTGTTCGGCGTCGGCCTGGCGCAAGTGCTGCTGACCGGCGCGGTGATCGGCGCCATCGCCCTGTTCGGCTTTGCCCAGTCGCTGCCGGCCGCGCTGGTGCTTGGCCTGGGCCTGGCGCTGTCGTCCACCGCCTTCGGTCTGCAAAGCCTGGCCGAAAGCAAACAGCTCAACGCGCCTCATGGCCGGTTGGCGTTTGCCATCCTGCTGTTCCAGGACATCGCCGCGATTCCGCTGATCGCCCTGGTGCCATTGCTGGCCGCCAGCGGCCCGGACACCAGCCACGGCGACAGCCTCGAACACGGTTTGAAAGTGTTCGGCAGTATCGCGATTGTCATCGTCGGCGGTCGTTACCTGCTGCGCCCGCTGTTCCGCACCGTGGCGCGCACCGGCTTGCCGGAAGTGTCCACCGCCACCGCGCTGCTGGTGGTCATCGGCACCGCCTGGCTGATGGAAGAAGCAGGAATTTCCATGGCGCTCGGCGCGTTTCTCGCCGGGCTGTTGCTGGCCGATTCGGAATACCGGCATGAGCTGGAATCGCAGATCGAACCGTTCAAGGGCCTGCTGCTGGGGCTGTTCTTCATCAGCGTCGGCATGGGCGCCAACCTCAGCCTGCTGGTGCAGATGCCGCTGGTAGTGCTTGGCCTGACCCTGTTGCTGGTGGGGGTGAAGTTGCCGTTGTTGATGCTGGTCGGGCGCCTTGCCGGTGGGCTCAGCAACGTCAGCGCCCTGCGCCTCGGCGTGGTGCTGGCGGCGGGCGGCGAGTTCGCCTTCGTGGTGTTCAAGCTGGGCCGCGACCAGGGCCTGTTCGACGCCCAGACCTTCGACCTGCTGCTGATGACCATCACCTTGTCCATGGCCATCACCCCGCTGTTGCTGCTGGGCTGCGCCCGCCTCGGCAAACGCCCGCAGGCGCCCCGCGAAGTGCCGGAGCAGTACAAGGACATCGCCACCGATGCACCACGGGTAGTGATTGTCGGCATGGGCCGCATGGGCCAGATCATCGCGCGTATCTTGCGCGCGCAGAAGATTCCCTTCGTTGCCCTGGAAACGTCGGTGGATGCCATCGAAATGACGCGCATGTTCGAACAGGCGCCGGTGTTCTACGGCGACCCGCAGCGCCCCGAAGTGCTGCATGCGGCCAAGGTCGGCGAGGCCGAATACTTCGTCATCACCACCGACGACCCGGAGATCACCACCCGAACCGCCGCACGGGTCAAGCAGTTGTATCCGCACCTCAAGGTCATCGCCCGGGCGCGTAACCGCCAGCATGTGCACAAGCTGGTGGACGTGGGCGCCGAACCGATCCGCGAGACGTTCCACTCCAGCCTGGAAATGAGCCGGCTGACGCTGGTGGGGCTGGGTTTGAGCGAGGCGCAGGCGGCTGATCGCATACAGCGCTTTACCCGGCATGACGAGGAAGTGCTCAGCGTCCAGGGGCGGGTCCGCGACGACAAGGCCAAGGTGATGCAGACCGCCCAGGAGGCGCGGCTGGACCTGGAGCGGCTGTTCAAGGCGGATGTGGATTGAACCGGGCCTGAAAGATCACCTTTGCTGAGATAGACTCCCCGGTTTTCCACTAGCGTTCCAGCCGGAGAACGATCCTTGGAAGACCTCAACTCCCTCTATTACTTCACCCAAGTGGTCGAACACGGCGGCTTCGCCCCGGCCGGGCGGGCGCTGGACATGCCCAAGTCAAAGCTCAGCCGGCGCATCGCCGACCTTGAAGAGCGGCTGGGCGTTCGCCTTTTGCACCGCACCAGCCGCCATTGCTCGCTGACCGAAATCGGCCAGGAGTATTACCGCCGTTGCACGGCCATGCGGGTCGAGGCCGAAGGCGCGGCGGAAGTCATCGCGCGCAACCTCAGCGAACCCCGCGGCCTGGTGCGAATCAGTTGCCCCACCACCCTGCTCAACTCCTGGGTCGGCCCGATGCTGACCCGCTACATGCTCAAGTACCCACGGGTGGAACTGTTCATCGAGAGCACCAACCGCCGCGTCGACCTGCTCCACGAAGGCGTCGACGTGGCGCTGCGCGTGCGTTTCCCGCCGCTGGAAAACACTGACATGGTGATGAAGGTGCTGAGCAACAGCACCCAGTGCCTGGTCGGCCAGCCGGCGCTGCTTGAACGTCTGCCGAAGGATTTCGACCCGCAGATGCTCAGCCAGTTGCCCAGCGTTCACTGGGGCAGCGTCCAGCGCGAATACCAGTGGGAGTTGTTCCAGGGCGAGGACATGAGCACCAGCCTGGTGATCCCGCACAAACCACGGATGGTCACCGACGACTTGTTCGCCTTGCGCCACTTCGTGGTTGCGGGGGTGGGCATCGCGCATTTGCCGCGGGTCGCGGTGCGTGAAGACCTGGCCGAGGGGCGGCTGGTGGAGTTGTTGCCGGAGTGGCAGCCACGTTGCGGGATCGTCCACGCCATCTTCCCGTCGCGACGTGGGCTGCTGCCGTCGGTGCGCTCGCTGATTGACCATTTGGCGGAGGAGTTTGCGCAGAGCGATATGGCGTGAGTGGGGGGATGCCTGAGAGTTTTCGGTATTGATGGGAACGAGCGCCGACTGAGCGACGCATCGCTGCATAAGTATCTACACATCTCGCAGACAATACAGAGCGTCAGGTCACCGCGAATGTGGATGAATCCACTCCCACAGGGTAGTGATGGCGCTCAATCTGAAGGGCGCCAAAACGATCGAGGCGAGGACCGGGCAGCCCTCGCCCGATCCTCGCCTCGAAGTATTTTGGCCTTGTGGCCGTAAACCCGACTTACCGCGACAAAAACGCCAGCAAATCGTCATTCAACTGCTGCGCATGGGTCACCGCGAACCCGTGCGGCGCACCGCTGTACACCGTCAGTTCCGCCCCGCGAATCATCTCCGCAGCCTTCTTGCCGGTGGTTTCGAACGGCACGATCTGGTCGTCGTCACCGTGGATCACCAGGGTCGGTACGTCGATCTTCGCCATGTCGGGGCGGAAGTCGGTTTCCGAGAATGCCGTCACGCAATCCAGCGTGCTCTTGAGCGACGCCATCAACGCGATGTTCAGCGTCTGGGCCTGCACGCCCTGCGACACCTGCTGCCCATGGTTGATGCCATAGAACGGCGTGGCGAAGTCGGCAATGAACTGGGCGCGGTCGGCGCGCAGGCCGGCCTTGATGCCGTCGAACACCGATTTGTCGACGCCATCGGGGTTGTCGGCGGTCTTGATGAACAGCGGGGTCACCGCACCCAGCAGTACCAGGCCGGCGACCCGCTCGCTGCCATGCCGGGCGATGTAGCGGGTGACATCGCCGCCGCCCATGGAGAAGCCCACCAGGGTGACGTCGCGCAGGTCGAGGTGCTCGATCAACTGGGCGATATCTTCGGCGAAGGTGTCGTAGTCGTAACCGTTCCACGGCTGGCTGGAGCGGCCGAAACCACGGCGGTCGAAAGCGATGGCGCGGTAGTCGCGGCTGGCCAGGAACTCCATCTGTACATCCCACATGTCGGCATCCAGCGGCCAGCCGTGGCTGAACAGCACGGGCTTGCCGCTGCCCCAGTCTTTGTAATAAATCGCGGTGCCATCACGGGTAACGAGGGTGCTCATAGGGGTATCTCCGGGAAACAGGGTGGTCAGAGTCTTGAGTACGGGGTGTGGGAAACGTTCAGGCGCGCAGCCAGGCGGCGGTGCGGCGGGTCAGCCAGGGCATGATGAAAAATACCACCGGCAAAATGACGAACAGGTTGCCAATCATGTTGCCGATGATCCGCCCACCGAGCAGCGGGAACTGCGCGAACAGCGGCGCCAGCAGCGCCGGGATCAGAAAGGTCATCGGGCAGATCACCAGGTACGTCAGCAGTGCCTGTTTCCAGCGCGGCGGTTGTGGCGCGCCGGCGCTGGGCGGGGTGAACCAGAATTCGGGGTCGTCATGGACCTGGGTGTTGTCGCCGTCTTCCAGCAGCGGCATGACCTCATCGATCATCGCCTGGCGCTCGGCGGAGTTGACCCACGCCTGCAACTGGCTCGCCTGGGCAAAGCGCACGACCGTGGTGAAGTGGCGCCCATCGGCGTCGGGACGGATCACATTGACGTCCAGGTGACCCGGCTGCTGGCGGGCGACGCTGACCGCGCGCTTGAGCCAGGCTTCGTACTGGGCGAGCGCGTCGGCGCGGGCCTTGTGCTGGATCACCAGTGTTACCACGTTGCGGTTGTCTTGATCGGCGCTGTTCATATGCAACATTCCCTGACGATTAGTAGGCCCGTGCCCCGATACTGAGGCCGCTCGGCTGCGTTTGCGTTGATGGGAGAAGATTAAATTCAGAACCTCATTGGCACTAGATAGCGAAAATTCGCTTTAGCGTTCTATTTTATGAACGATCATGTCAGCAAAGATTTCCTCGCTGGCCGCGGCGATATCCGGGAAATATCCTACGAGGCCTGTCGAACGATGATTGTGGCCATGCCGTGTTGAGTTACTGGGGTCTGTTTCTGGCGGCGTTTGGCGCCGCCACCTTGCTGCCGTTGCAGTCCGAGGCGGTGCTGGTCGGGTTGCTGCTCCACGACCCGGCCGCCGTGGCGAGCCTGTGGCTGGTGGCGACGGTGGGCAATGTGCTGGGTTCGATCGTCAACTGGCTGCTGGGGCGGGCCATCGAGCGCTGGCGCGACAAACGCTGGTTCCCCTTCTCTGCCGCGCAACTGGAAAAGGCCCAGCAGCGTTACCGTCGCCATGGGCAGTGGTCGCTGCTGTTGAGCTGGATGCCGGTGATCGGCGACCCACTGACCTTGATCGCCGGCATCATGCGCGAGCCGTTCTGGCGCTTCGTATTGCTGGTGACCCTGGCAAAAGGCGGGCGCTATCTGGTGCTGGTGGTCATCACCCTTGGCTGGCAGAGCCTGTGACAGGCCCTGCGCAAATCCTCAGCAGAAGCGCTGCAGTTGCATTTCCTGCAACCGGCTGAGGGTCCGGCGGAACGGGAACTCCAGATACCCTTGCGTGTAGAGAACTTCCAGCGGGACGTCGGCTTCGAGATACAGGGCCACGCGCTGGTCGTAACACTCATCGACCAGGGCGATGAAGCGCCGGGCGCCGTCGTCCTGTACCGACAGTTGCGGCAGTTCGCGGTCCCCCGCCACCACCCGCTCGGCGCCGTCCTCAGTGCCCCGGGCGATCTTGCCCGGCCGCGTCGGCGCGCCAAGGGCCGGCACGCCGCCCAGCAGGATGGCGTCGAAACGCTCGCACAGGGCCATGAACTCCATGGCCGCCAACGGTTGCTCGCAGAGTTGCGGGTAATCGCACCACAGCACCTTGTCACTGCGGCGCACCACCTGCAGGGTGCGATAACCGACTTCCAGGTCTTCGCTGGTCGCCGGTGCGTCACCGCTCAATTGCGCGAACACATTGGCCAGCGCCGCCGGATCGCGACCCCAATAACGCTGATGCAGCGCGCCGGGGTGCAGGCGGTGGTCCTGCTCGCCGTGAACCGGCACCACGGTCATGCAGCGCTCGATCGCCTCGATCGCCGGCAGGAAGCGCTCGCGGTTGAAGCCATCGGCATAAAGCTGCCGTGGCGGCTGGTTGGAGGTGGCGACCACCACCACGCCGGCCTCGAACAGCACCTGGAACAGACGGCCGAGAATGATCGCGTCGCCGATGTCGTTGACGAACAGCTCATCGAAACACAGCACGCGGATTTCTTCGGCCAGGGAGAAAGCCAGGGCCTGCAACGGGTCAGCGGTGCCGTTGAGCTGAAACAGACGCTGGTGAACCCAGCGCATGAAATGGTGGAAATGCTGGCGCCGGGCGGGAATGGTCAGGCAGCGATGGAACTGGTCCATCAGCCAGGTCTTGCCCCGCCCGACCGGGCCCCAGAGGTAAACGCCATTGGCCGGCTCACCGCGTTCGACCGCCTCGAAGCAGGCCTGCAGGGCTGCGGCGGCCTGTTGCTGGGCGGGGTCGGCGACGAAGCCTTGGGCAGTGATGGCCTGCTGGTAAAGGGCCAATGGGGTGTTGACGCTGGACATGCAGGCCCTCGGTGGGAAAAAGGGCACAGGGTACATCAGGGATGACGCGGATTGTGTAGGGATTTTCAGGGGCCTCATCACCGGCATAGTCGGCGATGAGGCCCGCACAAACGGCCGCGAATTACTCGGCCAGCCCGACCTTCAACAACTGCCCGTCTTCCTCGTCTGTCAGCACATACAGAAACCCATCCGGTCCGACCCGCACATCGCGGACCCGGGCATTCAACTGTCCGAGCATCCGTTCTTCGTGAACGATCTTGTCGCCGTTCAGTTGCAGGCGAATCACCTCCTGCGCCGCCAGCGCGCCGATGAACAGGCTGTGGTCCCAGGCCTTGAAGCGCTCGTTGTCATAGAAGGCCATGCCGCTGATGGCCGGGGATTTCTCCCAGACGTGGTGCGGCGGAACGGTCCCCTCCACTTCCTTGCCCTTGGCCTCGGGAATCGGCAGCAGCGAGTAGTTGATGCCATGGGTCGCCAGCGGCCAGCCGTAGTTCTTGCCGGGCTTGGGGATGTTGATTTCGTCGCCGCCACGCGGGCCGTGCTCGTGGGTCCAGAGCTGCCCGGTCCAGGGGTTGAGCGCCGCGCCCTGCTGGTTGCGATGGCCATAGGACCAGATCGCCGGCTGCACGTTTTTCTGCCCGACGAAGGGGTTGTCCTTGGGAATCTCGCCATCGGGCAGGATGCGCGCCACCTTGCCCTGGAGTTTGTCGAGGTCTTGCGATGTGGCTCGCTGATTGTTCTCGCCCAAGGCGATGAACAGGTAGCCATTGCGGTCGAACACCAGCCGCGAGCCGAAATGGTTGCCGGTCGAGAGCTTCGGCTCCTGGCGGAAGATCACGTTGAAATCCTCGATCCGGGCGAGGTCGGCGGACAGCCGTCCGCGCCCCACCGTAGTGCCCGCCGTGCCCCCATCGCCACCACCTTCGGCGTAGGACAGGTAGACCAGCCGGTCCTTGTCGAAGGTGGGTGACAGCACCACATCGAGCAAGCCGCCCTGCCCTTGCGCCCAGACCTCCGGCACACCGCTCAGCGGTGGGCCGACCCGCCCTTCCGCGCCGATCACCCGCAGGTTGCCCTGGCGTTCGGTGACCAGGATGCCCTGGGTTCCCGGCAGGAAGGCCAGGGCCCACGGATGCTTGAGGCCTTCGGCCAGGGTGTTGACCTTGAGGGTGCCGTCTTCGCTGGGGAAGGTACGTTCGGGCGCGGCCTGGGCGCCGAGCGGCAAGAGGACGGCGGCACCCAGGGCGAGCAGCCAGGAACGTGAAGTCATGCGGGATTCCTTTCGAGGGGCGATCACGGCGCGCGCTGTGAATCGCGGGGCGGACGGGAGGGTTCGAGGCGCGGCGTCTGTTGTTCGCGGCGCAGGTTGTCGCCGTTGCCGATGCCGCGGTTTTCGAGGGTCGGCGGACGCGGGTTGGGTGCAGTGGAAGGTCCAGGCATGGGCGGCGTGGCCGGCACCGTGCCTTGGCGGCTGTTGGGATTGGCCCGGTGGATCGGGCTGTTCTGCGGGTTGTCGGCAGTGGCGGCCAGCAGCGGGCCGCTGATCGAGAAGATCAGCGCGGCACCGATCAGGATGGAATGGGCGCGTTCGAACACAATCACCTCCGCACGTGGGCATCACCAAGCGTTGGATAGCCTACGGCCCGAGAGGTTCGCGACAAAGCCGCAAACCTCACGGAGGTAATTCATATTGTTACAGGGGGAACGATTGCCCTGATGGCACCCGGCGCGTTCACCGGGTGCCGTGGCCGGATCAGTAGGCCAGCGACCAGGTCAGGGTGTAGGTGCGGCCGCGCCCCTGGTAGTCGTAGAGGTAGGCCGGGCCGTAAACCGGCGAATAGAACAGCGTCGCGCGCTGGCCCCAGACGGTGCTGTATTGCTTGTCCAGCAGGTTCTGGATGCCGGCGCTGAAGGTGCCGAAGCCGGTGTCCTGGCTGCCCAGCAGGTCGAGGGTGGTGTAACCGCTGATCGTGTGGTCGGCGTCGTCCTTGAGGGTGAAGGCTTTGTTCGCCTGCAGGCGCGCGCTGCGGCCATCGCCCTTCCAGCCAACGAAGGCGGTGGACTTGGACAGCGAGGCGTAGCGCGCGTCGCGCTTGATCCAGTCGCCGCTGGCGTCTTCTTCTTCCGAGCGCACCAGGTGCAGGGTGGCGCCGGCTTCCCAGCCGCTTTCGAAGTGACGGGTCAGCGCGCCTTCGAGGCCGAAGTCGCGGCTCTTTTTCTCATCGACGTTGATGGTCAAGGTCTTCGAATCGACGTTGATGATCTTGTCCGACCAGATGTAATACACCGCCGCCTGGGCATCCCAGTCGAGGTCGGCATAGCGCCAGCCCATTTCCACCTGGCGGCTCTTGATCCCCGCCAGCGGGTTGTCCTCGACGCTCATGCCGGCCTTGCCGTAGTACTTGGCCGGGTCCGGCAGGTCGAAGCCTTCGCCGTAGTTGGTCCAGACCTGATGACCGTTCTTGAAGTCGTAGATGGCGCCGAGGTTATACAGGCTGACCTGATAATCGTTGCTGCCGCCGGGAACACCCTTGAAGTCGCTGACATCCACGTCCATCTGCTGACGCCGGGCGCCGCCGGACAGGGTCAGGGTTTCAGTGAGGTGCCAATCCAGTTGCGCGTAGGCGGAAATACCGTCGACGCGGTAGCTGGGATAACGCGCCGCCTTGCTCGCCTCGTTCAAGTCCAGGCCGCCGCTGCTCGATGACGCGCGCGCGTCGAAGGTGGTCTGCTCGGCGTTGAAGCGCTCGCGGTCGAGGTCCACGCCGTAGGTCAGCTTGAGGCTGTCCCATTGCTTGGCGAACAGCGCCTTCAGGCTGCTGACCTCGAAGTTCTGTTGCGAAGCGGCGAAGTACACGCCGCGGGAACCGGCTGGCGTGCCCGCGTTGTAGTAGGGAAACGGGTAAAAGTTGTCGTCTTCCTTGCGGTAGGACGCTTGCAGGTAGAAGTCCTGGCCGAGCACATCGGCGTGGTGGTAGTTGGCGTTGAGCAACAGGCGCTTGGTGCGCGGTTCCAGGTCGGTGGAGTAGCCGCTGCGCAGTTCGGCGTTTTCCAGGTCCGACGGGGCGTTGTAGTTCAGGTGGGGAAAGAAGATCCCGGTGCTGCCGTGATTGCCAGAGTCGTAGTACTGGGCGAGCAGGTCGAGGCTCTGCTGCTCGTTGAACTGCAGGCCAAGGCTGCCCATCACGTCGATGGTGCGGTTGTATTGCAGGTCGGTCTGGGTGTTGTCGATGAAGATCTGGTTGCCGGCGCCGTCGTAGAAGGCTTCGTTCTGCTCGGCGGAAACGCCCAGGCGGCCGTTGATGCGCTCGTTGCCGCCGCTGATGGACTGGGCGACGCGGGTCGACAGGTCATCGCTGTTGTTGAAGCCGCTGCTGGCACCGACCTGGGTTTCGAAGCGCGCCGGCCCCGGTTCACCTTTCTTGGTGACGATGTTGATGATGCCGCCGGTGGCGCCGCCGCCATAAATGGCGCTGGCGCCAGACAGCACTTCGACGCGCTGGACGTTGAACGGCGAGATACTGTCGAACTGCCGCGACAGGCCGCGAGAGCTGTTCTGGCTGACGCCGTCGATCATCACCAGCACGTTGCGACCGCGCATGTTCTGGCCGTAGTTGGTCCGCCCTTCCGGCGCCAGGTCGAGGCCCGGCACCAGCTTGCCGATGGCTTCCTTGAGGCTCACGCCGCTGCTGATCTGTTCTTTCAGTTGCTCCTGGTCGACCACCCAGACAGTGCTAGGGATTTCACTGATGGAAGTGCTGGTACGCGAGGCGACGCTGACTTCGATCGGCTTGAGGCTGACGCTGGCCTGCGGTTCACCCTTGCGCAGGATCACCGTGCGCGCGTCGCTGAATTGCCAGCTCATGCCGCTGCCGGCCAGCAGCCGCTGCAACGCGTCTTCGATGCTGAAGGTGCCGCGCAGCCCGGAGCTGGACAGCCCGGCGACATCGCTGGTGGTGAACAGCAGGTGCAGGTCGGCCTGGTCGGCGAAGCGGGTCAGGGTCTGGTCGAGGCTTTGCGCTGGCAGGTCGAGGCTGACCTGGCGGGCCTGCGAAGCGGCGGCCTGTACCGGGGCGACGGCTTCGGCGGCCTGCACGGCAACGGCGCCGAGCAACGCGGCGGCAACGGAGGATGCCAGCACGGCATGCTTGAAATAGTCGGTGGAACGCGCGGCGGAGTTGAACGGACCTTTCACTGTTTTCTTCCAGACAGGTAAACGTAAATGAGAACGGATTGCTGATCAGTCCCACTACGACGATCTGGCGTCGAAGAACTTGCAGTGACTTTCCGAAATTATTTTCGCCCGGAAAAAATCAGTAGAGCACGGCCAACCACGGCAGGTAGGTGACCTTCAGCGCATAGCGCTGTTCGAGGGTGCGCAGCAGCGCATGGGGATCATTGAGGTCGAACACGCCGCTGACCTGCAGCGCGCCCACCTGGCTGTCGGAGATCAGGATGCGCCCGTGCTGGTAGCGCTCAAGTTCAGCGATCACTTCGCGCAGCGGCCGGCCATTGAAGATCAGCTTGCCGCGTTGCCAGGCGGTCTGGGCCTGGGCGTCAGGACTGACCGCCACGCGCCGCTCGCCAACCTGCGCCTCGCCACGGGTGACCACCACGCTGTTGCCGCTACCGTGCCGCCGCACGCTGAACACCGCGTCGCTGCCCTGCACCGCCTCGGCGCCGCTGTCTACCACGAAGGGGCGCGGGTCCGCGGCCGGTTCGAACAACGCCTCGCCCGCCTTGAGCGACACCGTGCGGCGCTCGCCGCTGAAATTCACCGACAGCGCGCTGGCACTGTTGAGGGTGACCTTCGAGCCATCTTCCAGGGTGATGGTGCGGCGCTCGCCGGTGCTGGTGTGGTAATCGGCCAGCAGCGCCGGGGCCTGCTGCCAGCCACCGTAGCCGAGCATAGCCGCCAGCAGCGAGGCGGCGATGGCCGAACCCCAGTGGCGACGACGGGGGGCCTTTGGCAGTTGCGCCGCGGCCTGGGTGTGACCGAGATCGCCCCACAGCGCTTCGGCCTCTTCGGCGGCGGCCAGATGCTCGGCGCTGAGCCCGCGCCAGCGCTGGTAACGGTCGCGATCGGCCTGAGTGGCGTTGCCCGAATGCAACAGGACCTGCCAGTCGATGGCATCGTCGGAGAGGTCGGTCAGTGGCTGCGGTTCGGGCATGGAGGTTTCAGTCATGGTTGTGCTTGAGCCAGTCCCGGCAATGGCGCAGGGCCTGGCCGATGTATTTTGCCACCATGCTCTCGGAAACGCCCAGTCGTTGTGCAATCTGCGCCTGGGTCAGGCCCTCGACGCGATTGAGCAACAGCGCCTGACGGGCGTTTTCCGACAGTTGCAACAAGGCTTCATCGAGGATTTCCAGACGCTCCCGGGCCAGCAGCGCCGCCTCGGGTGCCGGTGCCGGACAGGCCATCTGCGCTGCGGCGTCGCTGTCGCCGAGGTTGCTCTCCTGGCGTTGTTCGCGACGCAAGGTGTCGATCGCCAGATTGCCGGCGACGCGGAAAATGAAACTGCGCGCATGCAGCACCGGCAGCGCCTGCTGCTCGATCTTCACCAACTTGAGGTAGGTTTCCTGGGCGACATCGGCCGCGCGCTGGCGGTCGTTCATGCGCCGGGTCAGGAACTGCAGCAGCTCATCGTAGTGTTCCTGGAAACTGGCCAGCAGCCCGGACACGGGAGACGTCAGCATGGGAAGGAGGATCGCCGGTGGGAGAAGTTATCGGACGTTAATGAGAAACAGTATCTTTCATAATGTGTCCGAATTTCAATCCTGAGCGAGGCGGTCTGGCTTTTTTGTCGGATGTCAGGAGGGGTGTCGAGACCGATCGCAGGGCGCGCCCGGTCTCAAGAGTGCTGAATAGCCTGAGGCATGTGGCCTGGATCAGGACTTCCCGGCGCTGGCCGCGGCCATCAGCTTGTTGATCTCGCTGCGCACCATGTTGGCGAATTCCGGCGGCGTCATGCTGTCCAGCTCCGCGCGTACCCACTCGGCCCACTTGCCCTTGCGCCGCGGCTTCTCGCCAATCATGCGGGCCGCTTCGCCCTTGGCCTTGGCCAGGTTGGTCTGCCACAGCTCGAACAGCCGCGCTTTCTCATCCTCGATCTCCGCCCGCTCGGCGAAGCTCTTGTTGGCCAGATTGAAACTCATGGGGTAATTCCTGCCGCGTGAAAATGGCCGCTATCTTACACTGTAGCCGCCGACGCCCGGCAAACCACTGCAACTTTCCGTACAGACGGACACTCCATTCAGTAGGTCCATCACTTACCCGAGGAAGTATTCATGGCGAGGAAAAGCACCCTGCACAGCGAAAGCGAGCAAATCAAGGATCAAGCGTTCAGTGACTTGCAGGCACTGATCGAAGAATCGGAAAAGCTGCTCAACGAGAGCGCTGCGCTGGTCGGCGAAGAAGCCGAGACCCTGCGCGCGCAATTGCAGCTCAAACTCAAGCAGGCAAGTAACGCGGTAGGCAGCGTGCGCGACCAGGTCAAGCCGGTGGTGGACGCCACCGAGACCTACATTGGCGGCCATCCGTGGCAGACCGTGGCGATTTCGGCGGGCTTCGGGCTGGTGGTGGGGTTGCTGCTGGGTCGCCGGCCTTGAGCTGAAGATCGTTTCTGACTATTCGGGCCTTATCGCGGCAAAACCGCGATGAGGCCCTGATGTCTCACCGCAACTGCAACGGATCCACCAGCGAACAGGCAATCGCCATCCCCACCAGATCGGGCAGATGCTCGGCCTGCATTCGCTTCATCACCCGCGACCGGTACAAATCCACGGTTTTCACGCTGACCTCGAGTTGCTCGGCAATCTCGCGGTTGGTGTAGCCCTGCACCAGCGGCAGGAACACGTCCCGCTCGCGCGGGGTGAGGCTGTCGATCCGCGCCTGCACCGTGTCACGCTGGCGGCTTCCCACCTGGACTTTCGATGACCGGCCCAAGGCGTCCTGGACGCTGTCCAGCAGCAACTGGTCGTTGTAGGGCTTTTCGATGAAATCGCAGGCGCCGGCCTTGAATGCCCGCACCACGATGGGCACGTCGGCGTGGCCACTGACGAAGATCACCGGCAGGTCAACGCCACGCGCGCGCAGCGCTTCCTGAACACTCAACCCGCCCATGCCGGGCATGCGCACGTCGAGCAGCACGCAGGCCGGCAGGTCGCCTTCGCAAGCATCGAGAAACGCTTGGCCACTGGTGAAGGGCAGCGCCTTGAGGCCGACGGATTCGAGCAGCCAGACCGTGGAGTCGAGCATGCCCTGGTCGTCGTCGACCACATAGACCTTCGGATCCTGCATGAAAATCCCCTTGTTCAAACACTTGCCGCCGGCGCCAGCCGACAGCTCAAAATCAATCCGCCGCCCTCGCTCGGGCCGGCCTGCAAGGTGCCGCCGAAACCTTCGACGATGCTGCGGCTCATGCTCAGGCCGAGGCCCAGCCCTTCGGGCTTGCTGGTGGTGAACGGAGTGAAGATCCCGTCCAGTCGGTCCAGCGCCACGCCCGGTCCCTGATCGATCACCTCGATCAGCAGCCAACCGCCCTCCTGCTTACCGCTGAGCACGATCCGCGACGGCTGGCCCGGCTGTTTCTCGCGGTTGGCGTCGATGGCGTTGCGCAGCAGATTGAGCAGCACCTGCTCCAGCAGCACCCGGTCGGCGTAGACCGGCGGCAGATTGTCCGTCATTCGCTGCTCGATCGTCACCTGCGCGTGATTGGCTTCCCAGGCACACAGGCGCACCGCCTCGCGCGCCACCTGCGCGACCGACAGCGCCTGCAGGCGCCGCGGCTCCTTGCGCAGGAAGGCGCGCAGGCGCTTGATCACTTCGGCGGCGTGGGTTGCCTGTTCGCTGATGCGCTGCAAACCCTGGGCAACCCGGCCCGCCGCCTGTGGATCACGGTCCAGCGCATGCAGGTAGCGCTGGCTGGCAGCGGCGTAATTGAGCACCGAGGCCAGCGGCTGGTTGATCTCGTGGGCGATACCGGAGGCCAGTTCGCCAAGGGTCACCAGCCGCGCGGTGTGGGCCAGTTCGTCCTGGTGGCGACGTTGCTGGGTTTCGCGCAGCTCGCGCTCGGTCATGTCGCGGGCGACCAGCGAGTAATAGCGCTCGCCACCGGCGGCGGTGTGCGCGAGCAAGACCAGCGACACCGGAAACGCCGCGCCACCGTCGTATGGCGCCAGCCGCGCCTCGCACTGCCAGACACCGTCGCGCTCGGCGCACAGCCAGCCTTCATCATCCAGGCGCTGCTGGGCGTCTTCGTCGAGCAGTTGGCGCAGCAGCGGCACCGCGTCCACGTCCATCAAGCCGAGGGCGCGCCGCGCGGAACGATTGAGGTAGGTCAGGCGCCCGTCCGGGTCGGTGAACAGCACCAGGTCGGTGTTGGCCTCGACAACTTCAGCCAGCCGCCTGCGGTTTTCCTGCGCCTCGATGCGCACGCTGATGTCCCGCGAGACGCTGACGATTTCCACCACCGCGCCGGTGTAGGTTTCGCGGATCGCCCGGCTGGCTATCTCGAACCACAGGTCGCGGCCATCGCGGTGGCGTACCCGGCAGGTCATGGTCTGGTAGCCGTCTTTCTCCAGCGCTTGCGCCGCCTGTTGCAGGAATTGCTGGCGGTCCTGGGGATGGAACAGCGACTGCACCGCAACCCCGCGCAGCTCTTCCGGCCAGTAGCCGAGCAGGCGATAAGACGCCGGCGACGCGTCGAGAAAGCAGCCGTCGGGCGTGTGCCGGGAAATCAGGTCGGTGGTGTTCTCGGTGATCAGCCGGTACAGGCGGCGGGCCTGGCTGGCCTCGCGTTCGGCACGGCGTTCGACGGTGGCGTCGCGGCACCGGGCAATAACCAGATCGGCGCTGGCGGGGATAAAGGTCCAGAGCAGAATGCGCTCGCCGGCCTGGCTCTCGACATCGCTGATCGCCCGCTGCTGACTGAGGCAGGCACTGACCAGCGCGGCATGATTAGCCGGCAGCAACACGGCCAGGCTCTGCGGTGGCCAGCCGTTGAGCTGTTCGAGCATGGCGGGGTTGGCCGCGCGCAAGGTGGCACCGGCATCGAGCAGCAAACTGGGCTGCGGGTCCTTGTCGAGCAAGGCCGAGGGGATGGCGATCAAAGCGTCTGCTCCGGGATTTTTATAGTATTTGTACCATATTGCTATAGTCTATCTTCCAGGTAACATGGCGAACAGCGTAAAAATGCACCACCGGAGCAGTCCCCGTGAATCTGCTCCATGAAACCTGATCAGAGCTAACAATCAGCCATCGGAGGTTTCAGCATGCGTCCCGACGCGGCTGCCTCCTGCACAGGACCATGCTTTCCATGTCGATCTTCTCCCAGGGCCTGCAGCCCGCCCCCGTCAACCACGTCGCCCTCACCCCCCTGAGCTTCATCGAACGCACCGCCGCGGTCTACGGCCAGTACCCCGCCGTGATCCACGGTTCGATCCGCCGCAACTGGCAGGAAACCTACCAGCGCAGCCGCCGCCTGGCCAGTGCCCTGGCGGGCCGCGGCATCGGCCAGGGCGATACGGTGGCGGTCATGCTGCCGAACATCCCGGCCATGCTCGAAGCGCACTTCGGCGTGCCGATGATCGGCGCGGTGCTCAACGCCCTCAACGTTCGCCTCGACGCCGAGGCCATCGCCTTCATGCTCGAACACGGCGAAGCCAAGGTGCTGATCACCGACCGCGAATTCCACAAGGTCATCAGCGCCGCGCTGAAACTCATGGCTCATCCGCCGTTGGTGATCGATGTCGATGACCCGGAATACGGCGAAGGCAGCGCCGTCAGCGAGCTGGACTACGAGGCGTTTCTGGCCGAGGGCGACCCGGCGTTCGCCTGGCACTGGCCCGAGGACGAGTGGCAGGCGATTTCGCTGAACTACACCTCCGGCACCACCGGCAACCCCAAGGGCGTGGTCTATCACCACCGCGGCGCCTACCTCAACTCGCTGGGCAACCAGATGACCTGGGCGATGGGCAACCATCCGGTCTACCTCTGGACCCTGCCGATGTTCCACTGCAACGGCTGGTGCTACCCGTGGACCGTCACCGCGCTGGCCGGCACGCATGTGTTCCTGCGCCGGGTCGATCCGCAGAAGATTCTTACGCTGATCCGCGAACACCAGGTCACTCACCTGTGCGGCGCGCCGATCGTTCTCAATGCGCTGATCAACATGCCTGACTCGGCCAAGGCGGCGATCGATCACCCGGTCAACGCCATGGTCGCCGGCGCCGCGCCGCCGGCCAAGGTGATTGGCGCCGTGGAAGAAATGGGTATCAAGGTCACCCACGTTTATGGCCTGACCGAGGTGTATGGCCCGGTGACCGTCTGCGCCTGGCATGCCGAATGGGATGAAAAGCCGCTGCAGGAACGGGCGCGGATCAAGTCACGCCAGGGCGTGCGCTACGCCACCCTCGAAGGCCTGATGGTCGCCGACCCGGAAACCCTCGAACCGGTGGCCCGCGACGGCAACACCCTGGGCGAGATCTTCATGCGCGGCAACACGGTGATGAAGGGCTACCTTAAGAACCCCGAAGCCACCGCCGAAGCCTTCCGCGGCGGCTGGTTCCACACCGGCGACCTCGCCGTCTGCCACCCGGACGGCTACGTCGAGATCAAGGACCGACTCAAGGACATCATCATTTCCGGCGGCGAGAACATCTCCACCATCGAAGTCGAAGACGTCCTCTACCGTCATCCCGCGGTGCTGGAAGCCGCGGTAGTGGCCCGGCCGGACGAAAAATGGGGCGAGACGCCGTGCGCCTACATCACCCTCAAGGCCGGCTGCGAAGACACCCGCGAGGCCGAGATCATCGCCTTCTGCCGCGAACACCTGGCCGGCTTCAAGCTGCCCAAGACGGTGGTGTTCCGCGAGCTGCCGAAGACCTCCACCGGCAAGATCCAGAAGTACCTGTTGCGCGACTGGGCCAAGGCGCTCTGATCCCTCTTACTCATTCCAACGAGAACCACGATGCCTGAATTCAATGCCCCGCTGCGCGACATGCGCTTCGTCCTCCACGAGGTGTTCCAGGGCCCGGCCCAATGGGCACGGCTGCCCGCGCTGGCGGCCAGTGTCGATGGCGAGACCGCCGACGCGATCCTTGAAGAGGCGGCGAAAATCACCGGCCAACTGATCGCCCCGCTCAACCGCAGCGGCGACGAACAGGGGGTCGGCTTCGAGGCGGGCCAGGTCACCACGCCCGAAGGTTTCAAGCAGGCCTGGCAGACCTACCGCGAAGGCGGCTGGGTCGGCCTCGCCGGCAACCCGGAACACGGCGGCATGGGCATGCCGAAGATGCTCGCGGTGCAATTCGAAGAAATGCTCTACGCCGCCAACTGCAGCTTCAGCCTCTATTCGGCGCTGAGCGCCGGCTGCTGCCTGGCGATCGACGCTCATGCCAGCGACAACCTGCGCGCCCTGTACCTGCCGCAGCTGTACAGCGGCGAGTGGGCCGGCACCATGTGCCTGACCGAACCCCACGCCGGCACCGACCTGGGGATCATCCGCAGCAAGGCGGAGCCGCTGATCGACGGCAGCTACGCCATCAGCGGCACCAAGATTTTCATCACCGGCGGCGACCAGGACCTCACCGACAACATCATCCACCTGGTGCTGGCCAAGCTGCCGGACGCCCCCGCCGGACCGAAGGGCATCTCATTGTTCCTGGTGCCCAAGCGCATCGTCGCCGACGACGGCAGCCTGGGCGTGGACAACGCGGTCAGTTGCGGCTCGGTCGAGCACAAGATGGGCATCAAGGCATCGGCCACCTGCGTGATGAACTTCGACGGCGCCGTCGGCTACCTGGTCGGCGAGCCGAACCGTGGCCTGGCGGCGATGTTCACCATGATGAATTACGAGCGTCTGTCCATCGGCATCCAGGGCATCGGCTGCGCCGAGGCCTCGTACCAGAATGCCGCGCGCTATGCCCGCGATCGCCTGCAAAGCCGCGCCGCCACCGGCCCGCAGGCGAAGGACAAGATCGCCGACCCGATCATCGTCCACCCCGACGTGCGCCGCATGCTGCTGAGCATGCGCGCCCTGACCGAAGGTGGCCGCGCCTTCGCCACGTACGTCGGCCAGCAACTGGACACCGCCAAGTACACCGAAGACGCCGCCGAGCGCGAGGCGGCGCAACGCCTCGTCGCACTGCTGACGCCAGTGGCCAAGGCGTTCTTCACCGACACCGGTCTTGAGAGCTGCGTGCTCGGCCAGCAGGTGTTCGGCGGCCACGGCTACATCCGCGAGTGGGGCCAGGAGCAACTGGTGCGGGATGTGCGTATCGCGCAGATCTACGAAGGCACCAACGGCATCCAGGCGCTGGACCTGCTGGGGCGCAAAGTAGTGGCTGATGGCGGTCAGTCGCTGGCGTTGCTGGCGGCGGAAATCCGCGCTTTCTGCGAAAGCGAACCGCCCTTCGCCGCGCAGGTGCTGGGCGCCTTGGAGCGGCTGGAAAGTACCAGCCAGTGGCTGCGCGAGCAGGCCAGCCAGGACGCCAATGCCGTGGGTGCGGCGTCGATGGAGTACCTGCATTTGTTCGGTTACGTCGCCTACGCCTACATGTGGTCGCGCATGGCCGCTACCGCCCGCGCGCATCACGCCGACGAGCCGGACTTCTATGGCGCCAAGCTGGCCACGGCGACGTTCTACTTCGAACGTTTGCTGCCACGGGTTCTGTCGTTGCAGGCGAGCATTCAGGCGGGCAGCGACAGCCTGTTCCAACTGGCCGCCGAACAGTTCTGAACTGCACGCACTACGGCAAGTGGCGGCTTGCCGTAGTCTTGCGACCGTTGGTCGGTTTGTGCGGAGAAAATCGTTTTTGTAGGTGATTTCCTGCGAATAAATCTCACAACTGATAGTGATTCGCCATGATCTCGGTTCTCCCCGCCTACCCGGCGGGGTTAGAATTGCGCAAAACCGGGAGTATCAATGAATCAGGTCAGCCCCAGCGACGCCGAATTGAATGCCATCACCGATGCCGCCGCGCATTGGTGCATGCGCTTGCACGCTGAGGACTGCACCGCGCAAGAACTCGCCGAATTCGAACAATGGCTGGCCGCCAACCCGCTTCACCTGCAGGAATACGAAGCTATGCAGGAGATCTGGGTCACTGCCGATCACCTGCCGCGAGCCACCCCCGCACAGATTCTGCACCTGCCGATCAAGCCCAGACCACAGCCCCAGCGCATGCGTCACTACGCGTCGGCAGCAGTGATCACCCTGCTGGCGCTGCCGGTCGGCGCCTGGATCGGCTGGGAACAAGGCTGGTTGCCCAACGACTACCAGTCGGAAAAAACCACCGACGCCCGCAGGACCGTCACCCTGGGCGACGGCAGCGAAGTCGAACTGAACCTCGGCACCTCACTGCGCTACACCCATTACAAGGACGAGCGCCGGGTGACCCTGGTCAAGGGCGAGGCGTTCTTCAAGGTCCATCACGACACCGGCCACCCGTTCATCGTCCGCGCCGGCAACGGCCAGACGCAGGTGACCGGCACCCAGTTCAACGTCTGGAAATACCGTGACCAGGTCAAGGTGACACTGGTGGAAGGTTCGGTGCTGGTCAGTAGCGAGAGTTTCAAGCCCGGCAGCGGCTACCGCCTCGGCCCGGGCATGCAGGCCAGCTATACCACCGGCGATCTCGAACCGAGCCTGAACCAGACCTACGCCAACGACTCCAGCCTGTCGTGGCGCAGCGGCAAGCTGGTGATCGACAACCTCACCCTCGACCAGGCCCTGCCGCTGATCAACCGCTACCTGGAAAGCCCGCTGCGCCTGGCCGATGCCAGCACCGGCAACGTGCGCATCAGCGGCATCTACAACACCAACGACGTCAACCGTCTGGTGCGCAGCCTGCCCAAGGTACTGCCGGTCTACCTGACCCAGGACAAGGACGGCAACACCGTCCTCAACCGCATCTCCCCGCCGCCGAAAAAGGGCTGAGCCTCGCGCCCCGCCCTGTTCCGCTTCCTGCTTACAAGACCATCGCCGCCACCCATCCCGCCGCCAGCAATGGCAGGTTGTAATGGATGAAGGTCGGTACCACCGTGTCCCAGATGTGGTGGTGCTGGCCGTCGACGTTCAGCCCCGAGGTCGGGCCGAGGGTCGAGTCGGACGCGGGCGAGCCGGCATCACCCAAGGCGCCAGCGGTGCCGACGATGCACACGGTGGCGATCGGATCGAAGCCCAGTTGCACGCACAGCGGCACGAAGATCGCCGCGAGAATCGGCACGGTGGAGAACGACGAACCGATGCCCATGGTCACCAGCAGGCCCACCAGCAGCATCAGCAACGCGCCGACACCCTTGCTGTGGTCGATCCACGCCGCGGACGCCTCCACCAGCGTCTTCACCTCCCCGGTCGCCTTCATCACCTCGGCGAAACCGGACGCGGCAATCATGATGAAGCCGATCATCGCCATCATTTTCATGCCTTCGGTGAACAGGTCGTCGGTGTCCTTCCAGCGCACGATGCCGGAGGCCGAGAAAATCAGGAACCCGGCCATGGCGCCGATGATCATTGAGTCCAGCCACAACTGAATGATGAACGCCGCGGCGATGGCACAGCCCGCTACCAGCAGGGTCAGCGGGTTGTAGCTGACCGCCACCTGCTCCACCTGCTCGATCTTTTCCAGGTCGTAGACGCGCTTCTTGCGGTAGCTGAAAAACACTGCGATCAGCAGGCCAGCGAGCATGCCCGCCGCCGGAATCGCCATGGCATGGGTGACATTGACGCCACTGACGTCCACGCCGCTGCGGGCCACATTGGCCAGCAGGATTTCGTTGAGGAAGATATTGCCGAAGCCCACCGGCAGGAACATGTACGGCGTGATCAGGCCGAAGGTGATGACACAGGCCACCAGCCGGCGATCGATCTGCAGGCGCGTCAGCACATAGAGCAGCGGCGGCACCAGCAACGGAATAAAGGCGATGTGGATTGGCAGAACGTTCTGCGAGGAAATCGCCACCACCAGCATCAGGCCGACCAGCAGCCACTTCACCCGGGCACCGTTGCCTTCGCTCTGCCCGTGGAACATCGCCAGGGCGCGATCGGCCAGGGCGTGGGCCAGGCCGGATTTGGCGATAGCCACGGCGAAAGCGCCGAGCAAGGCGTAGGACAGCGCCACGGTAGCACCGCCACCCAGACCGCCGTTGAAGGCCTTGAGCGTGGCCTCGATACCCAGCCCGCCCACCAGGCCGCCGACCAGCGCGCCGACGATCAGGGCAATGACCACATGCACGCGGGACAGACTCAGTATCAGCATGATGCCGACCGCGGCAATGACTGCATTCATTCTGTGAACCTCTTGAAACGGACAAAAAGCGGGTACGTCGGCGACAGTTTTGCCCTCAGGCACTGACCGAATGACGGTATGTTTTTGGAAGGCGCACACTCTGACGGAGGCCCCCCCGGATGTCAAAGCGCGGCGCCTCATCCTGGTGCGAGGGTCGCCTGAATGAACGAAAACGGCGCATTTCAATTGAACGTTTGAATAAAGAAAGTTCACACATTGCCGTTACAGTCGGCAGTGTCTATCTCTTTTGGTCCAAAGGATTTCGCCGATGTTGTTCAGACAACTTTCCATTCAATGGAAGATCACCTCGCTGGCCGGATTGTGCCTCGCGGGCATCGTCACACTGCTGGTGGGTCTTTCGTTGTACCGCATGGAACACACAACGGAGCTGGTCAAGGCCAGCAGCATGCACATGCTCACCGAGGCGGCCCAGGGCCGTATCGAGTCCCAGGGCGAAGTCCAGGCACTGAACATCCGCCGCCAGTTCATGGACGCTTATCAATATGGCGCCGGCTTCTCGCGCCAGGTGCTGTTCCTGCGCGAACAGGCAGAAAAGCGCTTCCTCGACGCCTTCGACCTGCGCGAAGACATGACCCGCCAGGTGCGCTCGGCGCTGCAGGCCAACCCCGACCTGCTCGGCCTGTCGCTGGTGTTCGAGCCCAACGCGCTGGATGGCAAAGATGAACTGTTCGCCGGCCAGGAGGCCATCGGCGGCAACGAAACTGGCCGCTTCGCCCTGTACTGGTCGCAACCGACCCCGGGCAAGCTGACCTCCATGGCACTGCCCGAGCGTGACATGGCCGACACCACCATCGGCCCGAGCGGCGAGCCGGCCAACACCTGGTCGGTGTGCCCGCGCACCACCCGCAAGACCTGCGTGACCGAACCGTATTTCTACGAAATCGACGGCCAGCAGGTGCTGATGACCAGCATCGTGTTCCCGCTGATCGTCGCCGAGAAGGTGATCGCCACCCTCTCCATCGACATCAACCTGAACAGCCTGCAAGCCATGAGCAAACAGGCCAGCGCCAACCTCTACGGCGGCCAGACCCAGATCGGCATCCTCAGCCCCGCGGGCCTGCTGGCCGGCTACAGCCCGGACGCCAGCAAGCTGGCCCAGCGCTACGAACAGATCGACTCCCGCAACGGCGCCGAACTGGTGCGCCTGATGGCCGACGGCGCGGTGCTGCACAGCATTCAGAACGACGGCCGCTTGAAAATCCTCGCCTCCTTCGCCCCGACCCCGGGCGCCAAGCCTTGGGGCGTGCTGCTGGACGTGCCGGAAAGCGCACTGATCGGTCCCGCCGAAACCCTCAAGCAGGAACTCGACCAACGCAACACCAACGGCACGCTGATCGAACTGGCGCTTGGCGTGCTGGCCGCGGTGGTCGGCCTGCTGTTGATCTGGCTGATGGCCCGCGGCGTGACCCGGCCGATCCTCCACGTCGCCCACCGCCTGCGCGAAATCGCCAGCGGCGACGGCGACCTGGCCAGCCGCCTGGCCTACAACAAGCAGGACGAACTCGGTGAACTGGCCGGCTGGTTCAACCGCTTCCTGGACAAGCTGCAACCGACCATCGCTGAAGTGAAACGCTCGGTGCACGCCGCGCGCAGCACCGCCGACCAATCTTCGGCAATCGCCAGCCAGACCAGCGCTGGCATGGAACAGCAATACCGCCAGGTCGATCAGGTGGCCACCGCATCCCACGAAATGAGCGCCACCGCCCATGACGTGGCCCGCAGCGCCGCGCAGGCCGCGCAAGCCGCCCGCGACGTCGATCAGGCCACCCGCCAGGGCCTGGCGGTGATCAACCAGACCACCAGCAGCATCGACGCCCTGGCCGCCAACATGAGTACCGCGATGAATCAGGTCGAAGGCCTGGCGGAAAACAGCGAGAAGATCGGTTCGGTACTGGAAGTGATCCGCTCGATCGCCGAACAGACCAACCTCCTCGCGCTCAACGCCGCCATCGAGGCGGCCCGCGCCGGCGAGGCCGGGCGCGGCTTCGCGGTGGTCGCCGACGAGGTCCGCAACCTCGCGCAGCGCACCCAGGAATCGGTGGAAGAAACCCGCCATGTGATCGAGCAGTTGCAGGCCGGTACCCGCGAAGTGGTCGGTGCGATGGACAGCAGCCATCGCCAGGCCCAGGGAAGTGTCGAGCAGGTCGGTCAGGCGGTGAGCGCGCTTCGGCAGATTGGCGAAGCGGTGACGGTCATCACCGACATGAACCTGCAGATCGCCAGTGCCGCTGAAGAACAGAGCGCGGTGGCCGAGGAGATCAGCAGCAACGTCGCGACCATCCGTGACGTCACCGAGTCGCTGTCTCATCAGGCCGATGAATCGGCCCGGGTCAGCCAGTCACTGAACAGCCTGGCCAACCAGCAGCAAAGCCTGATGGACCACTTCCAGGTTTGATCTGTATGCCGCGCCGGCAGGGCCTCAGCGCCCAGCCCGGCGCGGCAGCTCGATACGCACCCGCAACCCGCCAAGCGCACTCCCCTCCAGGTCCATCCGGCCATGCCAGGCTTCGACGATGTCGCGCACGATGCCCAGGCCGAGGCCGTGGCCATCGATCTGCTCATCCAGCCGCGCACCGCGCTCCAGCACGCCCTGCCGAGCGTCCTCGGGAATACCCGGGCCGTCGTCATCGATACACAGCCGGTAGTGATCCGGCGTCTGGCTGATGCTCAGGCAGACTTCGCTGTCCGCCCATTTGCAGGCGTTGTCCAGCAGGTTGCCGAGCAGCTCCAGCAGGTCTTCACGGTCCCAAGGCAACGACAGGCCGGCTGGCACATCCTGCCGGATCGACAGCCCGTCGCCATGGATCATTCCCAGTGTGGACAGCAGGCCGGGCAGTTCCGCATCGCAATCGAAATGCGCGCCCGGCAACGCATCACCGGCCAGCCGGGCGCGGTTCAGTTCGCGGCTCAAACGCTGCTGGATCTGCTCCAGTTGCTCGCGCATCTGCGCGGACAACCCCGGCACTTCCCGCAGACGCTCACTGGCAGCGAGGCTGAGCAACACGGCGAGCGGCGTCTTCAAGGCGTGCCCGAGATTGCCCAGCGCGTTGCGGGAACGGCGCAGGCTGTCTTCGGTATGGGCCAGCAGGTGGTTGACCTGCGCCACTAGCGGCTCGAGTTCGCTTGGCACCTCGGTGTCCAGTTGCGAGCGCTTGCCCTGCTGCAACTGCGCGATCTGCTCGCGGGCGCGCTCAAGCGGCTTCAGCGAGCGCTTGACGATGACGCGCTGCAGCACCAACACCAGCACCAGGGCCAACAGCCCGAGGCCGAGGCCGATCTGTTGCAATCGCCGGAAGCTGTCGCGCATCGGCGTGTAATCCTGGGCGACGCTGATGGACATCGCCTGACCTTGACGCCGGTAGTCAGCCCGCAACACCAGCAACTGCTGGCCTCGCGGGCCGAGTTCGAAGCCGTCGTGCAGCCCGGGTGTCTCCGGTTTGGGCATCTCCATATCCCACAGCGAGCGGGAGCGCCAGGTCTTGCCGTCGAAATCGATGCGGAAGTAATAGCCGGAGAATTGCCGGTTGTAGGCGGCGGAAATCCGCTGCTGATCCAGCTCGACACCGTCGTGACCGTGGACCAGGGCGACCAGCAGGTTCTCGCTTTCCTTACGCAGCCCGGCCTCGAGATAACGCTGCAAGCCCACCTCGAACAGCCAGAGGCTGACCTGGGCCAGGGCCAAGCCCACGACGATCAGCACCCCGGCCAGGCCGAGGCTGAGGCGCGACTGAATGGACCTCACGCCACCCCACCGAAGCGGTAGCCCTGGCCCCGGTGGGTTTCGATCACGCCGCGGCCCAGCTTGCGACGCAAGTGGTTGACGTGAACTTCGAGGACATTGGAATCACGTTCGGTCTCGCCGTTGTACAGGTGTTCGGCCAAATGGCTTTTTGAAAGGATCTGCTGCGGGTGCAGCATAAAGTAGCGCAACAGGCGAAATTCAGCGGCGGTCAGTTGCACGTCCTCGCCTTCACGGGTCACACACTGGCGCCCTTCGTCGAGATGAAGGCCGGAGGCTTCCAGGGTCGGCTGATTGGCCAGGCCTCGTGCTCGGCGCAGCAACGACTGGATACGCAATTGCAGCTCTTCGGGGTGGAAGGGCTTGCTCAGGTAATCATCGGCGCCGGCCTTGAGTCCTTCGATACGGTCGGCCCACGAGCCGCGCGCGGTGAGGATCAGCACCGGTATCACCAGGCCACCGGCGCGCCATTGCTTCAGCACTTCAAGACCGGGGATGCCGGGCAGGCCGAGGTCGAGCACGATCAGGTCATAGGGCTCACTGCTGCCCTGATACACCGCGTCACGGCCATCGGCCAGCCAGTCCACCGCGTAGCCTTGGCGTTGCAGGCTGTCGGTCAGTTCGTCAGCCAGCGAGACGTTGTCCTCGACCAGTAGCAAACGCATCAATCATCTTCCTCATCTTTGAGCAGGACACCGCTGGCGGCATGCAACTTGATTTCCCGCACCACGCCTTCGACAGTCAGCAACTCGACCTCGTAGACGTATTCATCGTCGTCCTCTTCCAGCTCCGCCTCCAGCAAACGCGCCCCGGGATAGCGTCCCAGGGCCGATTGCAGCAGTTGCTCGAGCGGGAGGATCACCCCTTCTCGACGCAACTGCAGGGCTTCATCCTGGTCAAGGTCGCGGGCCATGGCCAGCGAGCAGCAGGCCAGTAGCGCAAGCAGTGTCCAGCGTGCCGTTTGCGAAAGCCGGATCATCAGCGGTCCTGAACATCCTTGAGCACTTCACCGGTCTTGGCGTCCAGATCCACATCCCACTCGACGTTCTGCGCATCACGCAGTTCGACCTTGTAGACGTAACGGCCGTAGACATCTTCCAGCTCGGTGTCTTTGATCGTGGCGCCGGGGTGCTTGGCGAGCGCTTTCTGGTTGAGTTCGTCCAGCGACTGGATCTGCTTGGTCTGGACCAGTTTCACCACTTCGTCGGTGCGCACATCCTTGGCCATCGCGACGTTGGCGCTCAGGGCCAGGGCAGCGGTTGCGAACAGGGCAGTCAGGGTCTTCATCGTATTTCTCCATTGAGGTTCGGTGGGGTACGTGGGAAATGTTACCCAGTCGAACTTAATTGAACCTGAAAACAGCTGGCGACATGATAGCGCCGCTTGGACGCACCGTCTTGGCGCGCAAGGTCGCAGCGATTCTCTATACTCGCACCCTCGACACAGAGAGACCCGCATGACCGCCATCCAGATCAAATACCCCGCACTGACCCTGAAGGCCGGTAAACGTGCCCTTGCCCGCATCCGTCAACGCGGCCTGGCGCCCGCTGACGTCGGTGTGCTGCCCGGCGCTGCTGGCGGGCCAAAGGCACTGGGCATACAGGGGCTGGATCTGGCGTTGTTCGGTCAGTGGCTGCCAAGTGCGCCACGCGAGCGCGCGCTGATTGGCGCCTCGATCGGTTCCTGGCGCTTCGCCAGCGCCTGTCTGCCCGACCCGGCCCAGGCCCTCCGCCGACTCGGCGACCTCTATACGGCCCAGGACTTCGCCAAGGGCGTGACTCAAGGCGAAGTCAGCCTGAGCTGCCAGCGCATGCTCGACGACCTGCTGGAGGGCCGTGATGCCAGCATCCTCGATAACCCGCTTTACCGGCTCAATATCGTTGTGGTGAAGAGCCACGGCTTACTTGCCGATGACCATCGCGGGCGGCTGGGTATCGGCTTGTCCTCGGTGATCGCCGACAACCTTATCGGCCGACCACGGCTGGCGCGACACTTCGAACGCATCATCCTGCACGACGCCCGCAGCGCGCCGCCGTTGCAGCCGCTGATAGATTTCCCGTCACGTTATCTGCCGCTGGCCAGCAGCAACCTGCGCCATGCATTACTGGCGTCGGGCTCGATCCCGATGGTCATGGAAGGTGTACGGGACATCCCGGGCGCAGGGCCAGGAACCTATCGCGACGGCGGCCTGCTCGACTATCACCTCGACCTGCCCTACAGCGGCGAAGACATCGTTCTGTACCCGCACTTCACCGACAAGGTGATCCCGGGCTGGTTCGACAAGGCATTGCCATGGCGACGCGGCGACGCTGACCGACTGCAAGACGTCCTGCTGCTCGCTCCATCAGCGCAATACCTGGCGCGCCTGCCATACGGCAAGCTGCCAGACCGCAGCGACTTCAAACGTTTCATGGGCGATGCTTCCAGTCGCCAGCGTTACTGGCACACAGCAATGAGCGAGAGCCAACGGCTGGGTGACGCGTTTCTCGAACTGGTGGAGACCGGCAGGTTGGGCGACCATCTGCAACCACTGAAGTGACCTTGCTGGTAAACTGCGCTCCAGCATTGGTTCTCAGAGTTATAGATACCTTGGAAATCTTCAAAGAGTTTACGTTTGAATCGGCACACCGCCTGCCGAACGTCCCCGCCGGTCACAAATGCGGTCGTCTGCATGGCCACTCCTTCAAGGTCGCCCTGCACCTCACCGGCCCGCTGGATCCTCATACCGGCTGGATTCGCGATTTCTCCGAAATCAAGGCCATCTTCAAGCCGCTTTATGAGCAGCTGGATCACAACTACCTCAACGACATTCCTGGCCTGGAAAACCCGACCAGTGAAGTGATCGCCAAATGGATCTGGGAACAGGTCAAACCGCTGCTGCCGGAGCTGAGCAAGGTTCGTATTCACGAGACCTGTACCAGCGGCTGTGAGTACACCGGCGACTGATTACTTCGCGCCATACGAAAAGGGCTTGCCTCGATACGAGACAAGCCCTTTTTATTTGACCTGTTTTTTCGGCCATATAAAGACAAAACCCCTACCTGCATACGCAGATAGGGGTTTCGGAATTTAATCTTGACGATGA
>NZ_JANLNX010000085.1:0-43513 GCF_025466015.1 Pseudomonas sp. 5P_5.1_Bac1
TGGCGATATCGCCGCCCGCGAACCCTGGCGGTTGATGGCCGCGGCCTTGCACCTGCTGGGCCGCGACGCCGAGATCGGCCCGCGCCTGAATGCGCTGGTCGGCGCACCCGCCGCCAGCACCGTGGCGCGCATGCTCGAACGCCGTCTCAACTGCCCGTTGAGCAGCGGCGCCGGACGCTGGTTCGACGCCGCCGCCGGCATCCTCGGCCTGAGCGTTCGCCAGGCGTTCGAAGCCGAAGCCGCGATCGCCCTGGAGCAACGCGCCAGCGAGTATTTGCAACAGGCGCCAGCGCCCCGCGTCGATGGCCTCTGGTGGCTGCGCGACGATGGCCGCCTCGACCTGCTGCCGCTGCTGGCGCGGCTGTTCGATCTGGCCGATCAAGGCCGGGTCGGCGAAGGCGCCGCGCTGTTCCACCTGACCCTCGCCGCGGCCCTGGCCGATCAGGTCGGGCGCCAGTCCCGCGAGTTGCCGGTGCTGCTGGGCGGCGGCTGTTTCGCCAATCGCCTGCTCAGCGCACGCCTCGAACACCACCTCAGCGCCCAGGGCCGCCAGGTGTTCAGCGCCAACCACATTTCCTGCGGCGACGCCGGTCTGGCCGTCGGCCAGGCCTGGGTCGCCGCGCACTGGGTCGACCTCACCGGTCACAGCGCCCTGCCACTGGAGGACCTCCCCGCATGTGCCTAGCCATCCCCGCCCGCGTGGTGGAACTGCGCGACAACGATCAGGCGCTGGTCGACCTCGGCGGCATCCGCAAGGAAATCTCCCTGGCACTGGTCAGCGGCGCGCAGATCGGCGACTACGTGATCGTCCACGTCGGCTACGCCCTCGGCCTGATCGACCCGGAAGAAGCCCGGCGCACCCTGGAAATGTTCAACGAACTCGATCAGGCGCAACAGCCATGAAGTACATCGACGAATACCGCGACGGCGACCTCGCCCGGCAGATCGCCGGACGCATCCGCGAAGCCGCCCGCACCGACCGCGAATACCGCTTCATGGAATTCTGCGGCGGGCACACCCACGCCATCTCGCGCTACGGCGTGAGCGACCTGCTGCCGGGCAACATGCGCATGATCCACGGCCCCGGTTGCCCGGTGTGCGTGCTGCCGATCGGGCGCATCGACCTGGCGATCCGCCTGGCCCTGGAACAGCGGGTGATCCTCTGTAGCTACGGCGACACGATGCGCGTGCCCGCCTCCGACGGGCTCTCGCTACTGCGGGCCAAGGCCCTTGGCGCCGACATTCGGATGATCTACTCGCCGCAAGACGCGCTGAAAATCGCCGAAGCCAACCCCGGCCGCGAAGTAGTGTTCTTCGCCGTCGGCTTCGAAACCACCACGCCGCCCACCGCCCTGGTGATCCGCGAAGCCGCCCGGCGCGGCCTCGACAACTTCAGCGTACTCTGTTGCCACGTCCTCACCCCGCCGGCCATCGCCCACATCCTCGACACCCCCGCCGAACAGGCGGTGGCGCTGGACGGTTTCATTGGTCCGGCGCATGTCAGCGTGGTGATCGGCGCGGCGCCCTACGGCGAATTCGCCCGGCGCTACCAAAAGCCGGTGGTGATCGCCGGCTTCGAACCGCTGGACGTGCTGCAGGCCATTCTTATGTTGGTACAGCAGGTCAACGACGGCCGCGCCGAGGTGGAAAACGAATTCATCCGCGCCGTCAGCGACCACGGCAGCCGGCCGATGCAGGCGCTGATGGAGGAAGTCTTCGAGCTGCGCGACAGCTTCGAATGGCGCGGCCTTGGCGAGATGCCGGCCAGCGCGCGGCAGATCCGCCCGGCCTTCGCCCGCCACGACGCCGAAGCGCGCTTCGCCCTGCGCTACCAGTCGGTGCCCGACCACAAGGCTTGCGACTGCGGTCCGATCCTGCGCGGGCAGAAACAGCCCATCGACTGCCGCCTGTTCGGCACGGTGTGCACCCCGGAAAACCCGGTCGGCTCGTGCATGGTTTCCAATGAAGGCGCGTGCGCCGCGCATTACGCCTACGGGCGCTACAAAGACATCGAGGTTCACGCCGTATGAACGCCCGCTCCACGGTCAAACGCGGCTACGTACGCCCGCTCAACCTGCGCGACGGCCAGATCGAAATGGCCCACGGCGCCGGCGGCCGCGCCTCGGCGCAACTAATCGACGAGATCTTCCTGCGCGCCTTCGACAACCCCTGGCTGCGCCAGGGCAACGACGGCGCCACCCTCGCGCCGATGCTCAACCCCGGCGAGCGGCTGGTGATGGCCACCGACGCCCACGTCATCTCGCCGCTGTTCTTCCCCGGTGGCGACATCGGCAGCCTGGCGGTGCACGGCACCGTCAACGACGTCGCCATGAGCGGCGCGCAGCCGCTGTACCTGTCGGCCAGCTTCATCCTCGAAGAAGGCTTCCCCCTCGGCGACCTCAAGCGCATCGCCGACGCCATGGGCGACGCCGCCCGCCAGGCCGGCGTGGCCATCGTCACCGGCGACACCAAGGTGGTCGAGCGCGGCAAGGGCGACGGCGTCTTCATCAGCACCACCGGCATCGGCGTGGTCGCCGCCGGCATCGACACCAGCGGCCACCGCGCCCGGCCGGGGGACGTGATCCTGCTTTCCGGCAGCATCGGCGAGCATGGCGTGGCCATTCTTTCGCAGCGCGAGTCACTGGAGTTCGAGACCCAGATCCGCTCCGACAGCGCGGCGCTGCATGAACTGGTCGCCGCCCTGCTGGCCGTCGCCCCCGGCCTGCGCGTACTGCGCGACCCGACCCGTGGCGGCCTGGCCACCACCCTCAACGAAATCGCCGGACAGTCGGGCGTCGGCATGCTCCTCGACGAAGCCGCCATCCCCGTCCAGGCCCAGGTCGAAGCCGCCTGCGAACTGCTTGGCCTCGACCCGCTGTACGTGGCCAACGAAGGCAAGCTGGTGGCGATCTGCGCCGAACAGGACGCCGACGCCCTACTGCGCACCCTCCGCGCCCACCCCCTGGGCCAGAACGCCGCCCGCATCGGCACCGTCATCGCCGA
Source organism: Pseudomonas sp. 5P_5.1_Bac1 (assembly GCF_025466015.1). Lineage (NCBI taxonomy): Bacteria > Pseudomonadati > Pseudomonadota > Gammaproteobacteria > Pseudomonadales > Pseudomonadaceae > Pseudomonas > Pseudomonas sp. 5P_5.1_Bac1. The sequence goes on from NZ_JANLNX010000085.1 coordinate 3,004, forward strand.
CGAACACGGGTTCGTGCAAATGCATACGCGGTTTGGCGGGAGGCGGATCGTGGATTGGCTGGTGGGGGAGCAGTTGCCGCGGATTTGTTAGTGCCGTGCGCCTGTCGTGCCGGCTGAAACCACCCGGCACGACAGGGACGTCATGAGTCTTACCGGGCCACACGACAAACCATAAACTTTTCGCGATTAACTTTAGGAAACATCCCACAGACGCACCCCGTGTTCGGTCTCTAGGCTGCGAACTCCGCCTACAAGGAGTTCGACCATGGCTACCCACAGCTACCTGTCCATCAAGGGCAACACAATGGACCTCATCTCGGCCGGCTGCTCCACCCAGGATTCCATCGGCAACAAATGCCAGGCCGGGCACACCGACCAGATCCTGGTGCTGTCGGTAGACCACCAGATGACCAGCATCAGCAACACCGCCCACGATCAAGCTTTCTATGTATGCAATTTTCAGAAGGAAGTTAAAATCAACCAGTTGGCGCTTATTTAGATACATCGACTCAGACTACGCAAGTGCATACAAAATGATGAGCAAAAGCTCTCTTGCTGTCGAGGCCGCTTCAGACGCGACTACCATCCTTCAAATCAGCGAAGAGTTGAAGAAATGACTACCGCAGGATTCTTTTTACTTGCACTCTGCAGTGTAGGCTGCGCTTTTTATCTAAAACAGCGGTTCTCAGGCGAACGAATAAAAAACAGACAATATGTTCCATGCGTGCTATTCAACCTGTTTTTTTGCTTCTTCTATATGAGAATATCAAATGAAGGGTGTATCACCTTTTATCATTGCCTTGTCGACATCAATAAAAACTATCCAGCACTCCCTTGGGCCTCATTTATCTGTGCAGTGCTACACGGATGTGCCATTCCTTCGAATCAGGAACCCAGGCGTTGGTTTCGAAAGAAGAGAAACAAGGTATGGAAAGACTAATGTAACGAATACCATTCGAAAATCGTGATCAACGTGCGAACATAACGAGCCTGACTAACTTCATCCACGCAATTGAAATATGGAAAATAGGCGACGTATCGCTACACGGGCGCTTCAAGCTGAGTATGGCGTAGATGCGATTGAGCACGGAAAGGCCATCAGTGACGACGGGCTGCGGGATTTAGGCGGAGCGGAAGAGAAAACCCATATCCGGAGCCAAACAAATGACTACCTTGTTTTTTATTCTGATCGCATCAGGATGCCTAGTAGCTGTCTATCTACTCAGGCTGTACTTTTCATCTGAGAACTTGAAATTCTACACCTTCCTTCTTTGCGTGTTCTTCAACTTACTATTCATCTTCACCCACATGAAGATAGTTTATCAAAAATGCATTATTTTTCTGGGTTGCTTTCCGCACTTGCACGAAGACTATCCAATCATAGCCTGGACCTCACTTTTGTATTTATTCCTTCACTGTTTCGCCTCACCGGTACGCTGGACACCGAAGGGCTGGCTTCGGAAAATCAAGAACAAACTGTGGCAATTATAATTTAACGAACGTCATCAAAAACGTGTTCACAATTTACGAGATTGGGATGTGACAAAACGGCGACGTGGCGATGAGGTGGCTTCAAGCGGGATATACCCCATTGGCATGACGCTGGATCATTCCATCGAGGAACCAGACAAGTGACAACCTTGCTGTTTACCTGCTGCACACTTCTCGGGCTTGCTATCGCATACGCCTCAAAAATCTATTTTTCAGGGAACAATTTTAAGCTTTGGATTTTTTGTTGCAGCGTCGTCCTGAACTTGGTTGCGGCCGCATTTCACATGAAGATTGCGGAGCAAAGCTGCGTTATGTTTTATGGATGCTTTCCTCAATTGCACGAGGATCATCCAGCGCTAGTGTGGATTGCGCTAGCATCAATGCTTCTTCACTTATTTGCCTTCCCGGTTGAATGGCAGCCAAAGCGCTGGCTCCGTAAGAAAAAGAACCAAAGGCGTTGATCTATAAACCATCGATATCACCCTCTGGAGCCATCAGACTCAGCGATGCGCTCACCTGAAAACACAATCAGACTGCGCGCAGAGGCTTGCAGCGCTTCGCGAGCAAGCTCGCTCCTACCGATACCAGGCCGACCGAATCGCGCCCCCCACCTCAAGGCATTTTTCACATCCGCTTCACTCCCGCTCAACACCCCGCTCCCTACAGTGCCGTCATTCCCAGGGCCTGCTCTTCGGCGGTGCCCGGTCTTTTTGTCCGGAGTGACCTCATGTTGCAAGGCGCAATCACCCATCCCGACCTTCCCCACCCGGCCAACCGACGCCGACGACTGTCCACGAGGGCGTTGGCCGTGGTGACGGGCATGCTGGTCGTGCTCGCCGGTTTCTCTACCTGGTATGCAACTCGGACACGGGTCATGGACTTTCGCAGTGAGCAACAGATGAACAGCAGCGGCCTTTTGAGCGAATGGGCCAAAGGCGCGGTGATCGTGCTGATCCGCCACGCCGAGCGCTGCGACCGCTCGGACAATACCTGCCTGAGCGATCCCGCCGGGATTACCGTGGCCGGCAGCCAGTCAGCCACCGAGGTCGGCAAAGGCATTGCGCAACTCGGTCTGCAGCATGCCGAGTTGCTGAGCAGCCCCGAGGTGCGCACCCAACAGACCGCGCACTTCCTGTTCGGCAAGGCCATCGCCACCCAGGACTGGCTCGGCCAGTGCGACCGCGACTTCGCGAAAAACGCCTTCAGCCACAAGGAGGCCGGCTATAACCTGGTCCTGGTGACCCACAGCGGCTGCATCGACCGTGTCGAGCGGCAGTTGAAAGTGCCTGGCGGGGAGCGCTCCAGCGAGTACGCCAGTGCGCTGTTCGTCTCCATGGGCAACAACGGCAAGGCGCGGATTCTCGGGCAGATGAATGCCGAGCAGTGGCAGAAACTCGTTACTCGCGCAGGGAGTTGAGCATGCCGTCTCCATCCCGCAGCCGCTTCTATCTGGTCAACCTGGGCGTTCCGCTGGCACTGGCTGTGGCGGTGTTCCTGCTGTTCGACCTCAGCAACCTCGACCGCTGGATCAGTAACCTGCTGATCGATCCGGCCAGTGGTCAGTTCCTGTTTTTTCACGATCAACTGTTCGAGAAGCTGACCCACAAATGGCCGCGTATCCTGCCGGACTGGACCGGCGAGGCGGCCATCATCGGAATGTTGCTGTCATTGCTCTGGCCTGGCCTGGCTAAGTTTTCCCATACGGCGCCGGTGCGCCTGCTGGAAACCGCGCGGATCGCCCCGGTGTTGCGCTTCACCGCCCGCCATCGCTGCGATTTCGTCTTTGTGGTGGTGGCTTTCGCCCTCTGCACCGCGGTCATTCACTACCTGAAAAGCCACACCGGCGTGTACTGCCCGGTGGAAACCACGCTGTATGGCGGCGCGCAGCCGCGCTTCGAATGGTTCGATCACTTCAGTTTGCTGGACAAGGCAGGTGACGGTCGGTGCTGGCCGGGCGGGCATGCGTCCGGCGGCTTTACCTTGTTGGCCCTGTACTTCGTCGCGCGGCGGCACCGCTGGGTTCATGCGCGCACGTTGCTGGTGGCGATTCTGGTGGTGGGGTTCATCTACGGCACCACCCGGGTGCTGCAGGGCTGGCACTACATGTCGCACACCTTCTGGGCGGGGATTTTTGTCTGGCTGACCAGTTGGACGACGGCGTTGCTGTTCTATGGCCGGCCGGCGCTGCAAGCGGCGCCGTACAGCGCCGCACGCCACGCACCCGCCGAAGGCTTCGCCGGCGCCGACGCCGCCAGACTCAGCCGCGCCAGCCCACCTCGCGCAGCGCCTTCAACAGGCGCTCGCCACTCAGCCCCGGCACGAGCACGCCCTCGGCGCTGCACATGTCGGTGCCGGCCAGCAGTGCATTGACGATGGCCTCTTCCACCGCCTCGGCCGCGGCCAGGAACAACGGGCTGATATGGTCGTTGTTGACCATCTGCACCGCCTGGGAAAAGGCGATGCCCTGGCGTCCGTAGCCGGCCGGGGGCAGTTGCTGGTCGGCGGTGGAGAAGGCGATGAACAGGTCGCCGCTGGAGTCCTCGGTGCCGCCGCCGGTGCGGGCGATGCCGATGGTGGCGCGCTGCGCCAGGCGCTGGCACTGATGGGGCAGCAGCGGCGCGTCGGTGGCGATGACCACTACGATCGAGCCCATGCCCGGTTCGCCACGCGCGGCGAACGGCGACGGCAGGTCATCCAGCACCCGCCCCACCGGATAACCATCGACGCGCAATTGCTGACGCTGACCATGATTGGCCTGGACCAGCGCGCCGACCGTCCAGCCGCCCTGCGCCGCCGGTAACTTGCGCGAAGCGCTGCCGATGCCGCCCTTGAACTCATGACAGATCATCCCGGTGCCACCGCCCACCGCGCCTTCGCTCACCGGCCCGGCTTTCGCGTCGGCCAGCGCCTCGCGGACATGCTCGGGGCGCACATGCTGCCCCCAGATATCGTTGAGCACGCCGTCGTAGGTTTCCATCACCACCGGCATGCACCAGTACACCGACGGGTCGGCCAGCGCATCGCGTTCGGCCGCCACCAGCGCATCCCGCACCACGCCGACACTGTGGGTGTTGGTGATGGCGATGGGCGTGCTCAGCAGGCCGGCCTCGCGAATCCACTCCAGGCCGGTGGCGTCGCCATTGCCGTTCAGCACATGCACGCCGGCGAAGCATGGCTGCAACCGCGCCTCGCCGGCCCGCGGTTGCACCACCGTGACGCCAGTGCGGACCTGCTTGCCGTCGGCGGCGTTGGCCAGCACGGTGCTGTGGCCGACACGAACACCGGGCACATCGGTGATGGCATTGAATTCGCCGGGCGTACCGACACCGACGCGGATACCGAGTTGACGAGCGCGCATGAAAACTCCCTGGAAATGATCGGACCTGTAGCCAATCTAGCCGGCCCACAGCAGTGAGCCAATGACCGCGGACGTCGGCCTAGCGCCCGAACAACACCGCCCGCGCCGCCTCGGAAGGCAACACACAGGTCACATCGTGCCCGCACCCCGGCACCACGATCATTCGCCGGGCCCGTTGCGGTTTAAGCAGTGTTTGCTCGTAGGCCGTATAGGCCAGGCCCCTTTGCAAACGGAAAGGGCCTTGCGCCATGGCCGCGCAGGATGTGTCGAGAATCGGGTAGAACGCGCCTTTCGCGGTGCTGCTGTCCAGCGCGCCCTCGAGATAATCCACCGCCGTCGCCCCATAGCGCGCCCGCGCCTGCTCCGCGCTGCGGCCAAGATAGCCAGGCAAGGCCTGAACGCCGTATTTCCAGTGGTCATAGCCGGGGCACGCTTCGGGCACCTGAAAGGTGAAACGACAGCCAGCAGCGCACGCGGCCCATCCGCCCTCGGGCAAAGGCCGCACGGGATCGAAATAAAGCCAACTGCCCGGATCGGCGATCACATAACGCACCGCGATGCTCGCCGGCGGATCGGCGGCGAAACCGATGCTGTGCTGCAACATCTGCGCCCCCGCCGAAAACCCGGCCAGGGTCACGCTGCGCACGCTCGGCCACTGCCTGTGCAGTTCCACCAGCAGCGCGTCGAGGGCGGCGAAGGCGCCGATCGGCTGAGGGCCCAGCGAAGGTTCGCCCGCGAGCCATCCGGCGCAGGTCCACAGCGCGTCGCCCGCTTGCGCAAGCGGTACGCCACGGGTGTGGCAACGGTTGGCGTCGGCCACCTGGTACAGCGGCGCGACCACCAGGGTGTCGGCCAATCGTCCCGCCTCGCGCACCGCACGCAGGCCGGCCTCGAAACTGCGATTGGCGTCCCGTGGGTGACCATGCATCACAAGCAGCACCGACTGCGGCGCAGGGGCGGAATCCGATGCGTAGAAGCTCATGCGCCCCGCCTGCTCCGGCAGTTCGAATGACCGCAAACAGGCGGAACCGGCGCGTTCGGCGCAAGCGCCGTCCTCGGCAGCCAACACCCGCAGCGGCGCCAGCATCAACAGCAACGCCCACAGCACTAACCTCATCATCACTTCACACCCTTCGCGACCAGGCTTTCATCGTAGCCTCGACTGGGCCACAGAATCGCCTCGCGAACTGGAAACCGCACAAAGCCCTCCTGTAACCTCCCGCAAAATCCCCCGAATAGCAGCCCAACGTGACGACCCCGACCCTGAAACCCCGCGAGGCCTACCAGATTCTTCGAGACATCGCCCAGGGCATTCGGCCGATGCGCCGGATCGGTGAGCAAGGCTGGCTGGAGAGTGGCGGCGGGCTGCTGACCGTGGAAGTCGATGGCTGGGTGTTCACCCTGCACAACGACGGCGACCGGCTGAGCCACTGCGATCGCTGCTACGACCCCGAAGGCGCCGCCTATCTGTACGACACCGCGCACCCATACGGCACCAACCCGGTGGAGTTCATGAGCCAGTGGGAAGTGCAGCAGGTGGAGCGGATGTTGAGGGCGCTTTAGAGGCCTACACCTTCTGCGCTAGCCAGTCACTTGCACGACGTTGAGCGGCGGGCTCTGCTGGAGGATCTCCAGCGTCTGCCGGCAATCATCCCACGAAAGGTGCTGGGCTCGCGCCCGTCGCACCAGGCGTCCTGGGGCGAACTGGCCAGCCAGCCCGCGCCCCCCAGCAGCAGGCTGAGACCCAACGCCGTACACAGGAAGGTGCGGCGACCATCGGACTGTTCGAGACTGCGCAACAACGGCTGACTGGCGCGACCCCGCCACGGCGATTGCTGGAACTGCGCCAGCCCCGCCAGCAGGCGCTGGTACACCTGGCGATGGTGGCTGGAACGGCTGCGCCAGTGCTCCAGTTCAGCGTAGAGGTGATCGTCGAAGTCACCCGACTGCAAGCGCACCATCCAGTCGATGGCCTCCTCCGCCACCGGGTCGTCGAGACGCTGCTCGTTCATGCTTGCAACCCTCGGTAACAGCAGCGCAGAGCCTGGGCCATGAGTTGATGAATGCGCCCGAGGGACAATCCCAGGCGGCCCTGGATCTGCACGTAGGTGAGTCCCTCGAGCTGACTGAGCACGAACACCGTGCGCGACTGGCTGGACAAGCCATCGAGCAGCCGGTCGATAGCGACCAGGCTCTCGATGAGCATCAGTTGCTCCTGCGGCGAGTGCTGGAATTCTTCCGGCACCAGGGCCAATGCCTGCAGACAGGCTTTTTCCAGGTCACGGCGCCGCCAGGTTTCGTACATCAGGCGCTGGGCAATGGTGGTCAACAGCGCGCGCGGCTCGCGGATCGCGCCTGGGTCGGGGAGCATCCACACCCGCAGAAAGGTTTCGGCGGCGAGATCTTCGGCGCTGTGGCGACAGCCGGTGCGAAACGCCAGGCGCGTGTGCAACCAGGCGTAATGCTCGCGAAAAATACGGGTTACGGTCTGCTGTTTGGGCAGGTTTTCCACATCCATGGTCTGACAATCTTCTGAGGGACTGCGCACGCCATCGGACAAGAAGGTGGTGGCCGGTCAAGGGATCGGTTGACTGCTTCCCTGGCAGTTGGGTCGAGTGTGCCCCAGGGAAATCACGCTGAAAAAGAATAAAAAATCGTAGAGACATGAAAGTTTTGCATATATGCGCCGCGCCCAACGGTTCCTTGGCGTGCACCTGAATTGCCCCTCCATCTCGCCTTGAATCAGCGTGCCAGCGCCCGCCAGTGGTTATAGCCACCTGACAAGATGTTCTAAATGATTGACTGAAAATCCCGGGCTCTCGTTGCTCAAGGTGGGAAACAACGGCCAGTAGACCACTGCGCTTCACCGACCCGGAGTTTTATCCATGCCCCGACGTTTTCCCCCGCCTCCCTGACGTGCGCACGAGCCATTCGGCACGTGCGGGCGGTTCGGGATCGTCCCGCCCCCGCGCCCGAATACGCCCCGCATGATTTTCCCGACAGCCTGCGGCTGTTCGCCCACGGCGCCAGCGGGCGCTGATGGAACTCTTTGGCAAGGATCGCTCATGATTCACCACGTCCCGCTGTTCTCGCGCAAACACCTGCCCGGCCTGCTGGTCGGCGGCCTGCTCACCGCCCCTGCCTGGGCCGCCGATACCACCCTGGACAAGGTCCAGGTGGTCGGTGCCCGCGTCACCGAAGCCAGCGCCGCCATCGGCGAAGACCGCATCAGCAACACCCTGAGCATCTCGCACCAGGCGCTGCTTTCAGCGCCCGCAGGCACCTCGGGCCTGAAAATGCTCGAAGCCCTGCCCGGCTTCAACGTGCAGGTCAACGATGCGCTGGGCCTTTATGAGTTCGGCAATTCGGTGTTCGTGCGGGCGTTCAACCTGCAACAGATCGGTTTCTCGCTCGACGGCGTGCCGCTGGGGCGCAGCGACCAGTTCGGCGGCAGCCCGATCTATCGCTACGTGGACAACGAGAACACCGAGCGGGTGACCGCCTCCACCGGTGCCGGTGATGTCACCCAGTCCGGCTATGCCTCGCTCGGGCCTTATGTCGATTACCAGACCATCGACCCGTCCCCGGAGCCGGGTGCGAGCCTGTCCTACACCTTGGGCAGCGACAGCCTGCGGCGCAGCTTCGTGCGTCTGCAGACCGGCGAACACCAGGGGCTGTCGGCCTATGTCAGCCGCTCGAAGATCGACGGCGACCTGTGGCGCGGCCCCGGCACCATCGACCGCGAACACCTGGAGGCCAAGGTCCGCTACCGCTTCGGCGAGGACAACAGCGTCTGGCTCCGCGCGGTGCACAACTCGTTCTTCGACTACGACTCGCCCTACGTGAGCCTGGCGCAGTACCACGGCACCGCCAACGACGCGTTTGGCCGCTCCGGGCGCGACTTCGCCTACCTCGATTACCTCCCCGACCTGCCCGAGACCGCGCCGGGCGTGCCGTACAGCAACAGCGGCTACAACCAGTACTACAAGCAAGCCATCAACCAGCGCCGCGACACGCTCTACAGCCTCGGCGGACAATTCCGCCTGAACGACAACCTGAGCCAATACGCCACGCTCTATTACGAGGGCAAGCGCGGCTACGGCGTATCGCCCGAGGCCTACGCCACCTCGCTGGCCCTGCACAATGCCGAGAGCAACGTGCCCGGGCTGGTCGATCCACGGGGCGTGCAGTACGGACTCTCGGCACTCAGCGGGCATCGCTACGGCGCGCGCACCGGCTTGCAATGGGACCTCGGCGCCCATCGCCTGGAAGCCGGCGTGTGGGCCGAGAAAGACGTCTTCAACCGCTTGCAGGCGCGCTACAACCTCGTCGGAGGCAGCCCGGCGGGTGAGCCGTTACGCAACGAGCCGGTGCACTTGCAGGGTGATTTCACCTCCACCCGTGACTCGCTGCAACTGCACCTGAAAGACACCTGGGCGCTGCTCGATGACCGCCTGCTCGTGCAATACGGGTTCAAGCGCCTCGAACTGGACTACCGCATCGAAGGCCAACGCAACGCCGGCGACTACATCAACGGCCGCAACCCGCGCCTGTCGACGACCTGGCGCGACGGTTTCCTGCCGCAACTGGGGGCGGTCTACAACCTCACCGACAGCAGCCAGTTGTTCGCCTCGTACTCCGAGAACATGGCATTACCGCGTGGCGCCGACGACATCTACCGTGCCGCCAGCCCCCAGGCACCGGCGCCGGAAGCGGAGCGGGCGAAGAACTACGAGCTTGGCTGGCGCCTCAATCGCCCCACGTTCAACGCCGCCTGGGCGCTGTACCGCAGTGATTTCGACAACCGCCTGCAAGCCTTCGCCTCACCGGTGCCCGGCAGCAGCCAGGTCGAAACCTTCTACCAGAACGTCGGCAAGGCGCAGGCCTACGGCACTGAACTGAGCGGCCAGTGGAAACCCGGCGTGCTGGGTGGCCAGGTGATCCTCAACGGAGCCCTCACCTACAACCGGGCCCAGTTCCAGGACGACGCCGCGGGCCTGGCCCTGAGCGGCAACGACCTGCCCGACAGCCCGCGCTGGCTGGGCCAGACCGGCATCACCTGGGAAATCACACCGTGGGCGATCCTCAACCTTTCGGCGCGCTACATCGGTGAGCGCTACAGCAACTTCACCAACAGCGAACAGGTCCCCGGTTACACGCTCTACAACGCCTACCTGGACCTGGGCGGCGAAGCCTGGGGCAACGGCGCGCTGAAAAGCGTCAAGTTGCGCTTTAACGTCGACAACCTCTTCGACAAGGACTACCTGGGCTACATCCTCACCAGCACCACCGGCCCCGCGGTGTACCGCCCGGGTTCGCCGCGCACCTTCCAGACCACCCTGAGTGTGGACTTCTGACCGCCCTGGCCGCGCCCGCCAGGCGCGGCCGCTGATTTCTGGAGCCTGCCCCATGAAGCCAATGCTGTTCACCCTTGCTCTGGCGAGCCTGACGGCCCATGCCGCCAGCGTGCCGGAGCCCACCGCTGTCAGCCCGGACACTCTCGCCTTGCATCAGCGCCTGCTGGTCCTCGACAGCCACCTCGATACGCCCTTGCAACTGACCCGCCCCGGCTGGGACATCAACCAGCGCCACGACACCCAGATCGATGGCAGCCAGGTCGATCTGCCGCGCATGCGCGAAGGCGGGCTGGATGGCGGCTTCTTCGCCATCTACACCCCCCAGGGTCCACGGGACGAAGCCGGGCTCGCCCATGCCAGTGCCTATGGCCTGGCGACCCTGCAGCGCATCCGCGACATGATCGACCGCCAGCCGCAACAGTTCGCCCTGGCACGCACCGCCGACGACGCCCGGCGCATCGCCGCGAGCGGCAAGCGGGTGGTGTTCATCAGCATGGAGAATGCCGAACCGCTGGCGGCCGACCCTGAGCTGTTGCGCACCTACCAGCGCCAGGGCCTGAGCATGCTCGGGCTGGTGCATTTCGCCAGCAACAGTTTTGCCGACTCGGCCACCGCCCTGCCCGAGTGGCACGGGCTGAATGACAAAGGCCGGGCACTGGTGCGCGAAGCCAACCGGCTGGGCATTCTGCTGGACGTGTCGCATGCGTCCAACGCCGTGCTCGACCAGGTACTGGTGTTGTCCACAGTGCCGGTCATTGCCTCGCATTCCAGCAGCCACGCGATCAACGCCCACCCGCGCAACCTCGACGATGAGCGCCTGCGCAAATTGGCGACCAAGGGCGGTGTGATCCAGGTCACGGCTTACAGCGACTACCTGGTGCCGCTCACGCCCAACCCTGAACGCAACAAGGCCCTGGCCGCGCTGGGCGCGCGCTTTCGCAACATCGCCGCGCTCAGCCCGGAGCAGGCCCGGGGGTTGTTTGCCGAACGGGCCGAGATCGACCGGCGCTACCCGCAACCGCGAGCGGACCTGGAGGTGTTCATGAAACACCTGCTGCATGTGCTGGAGGTGGTCGGCCCGCGTCACGTCGGGATCGGTGCCGACTGGGATGGCGGTGGCGGCGTGATCGGGCTGGAGGATGTGAGCCAACTGCCCCGGGTCAGCCAGCGATTGCTGGATGCCGGGTACAGCGAACAGGACCTGGCGGCTATCTGGGGCGGGAATCTGTTGCGGGTGTTGCAGGAGGCACAGGCCGGGGCGGGTTGAACCCTCAGGATCGAGCGCCGCGTGGGCGGCGCTGGATTTCCCGTCCGGCCCTCAAACCGACAATTGATTGGTGAACTGCCCCACGGCATTCACCACCTTCTGCGCCCCGTCCTGAATCTCGACGATAACGGTCCCGGCCTGCGCAGACAGTTCGAGGCCCTGCTCGGCATGGCGCTTGCCCTGTTCGATGATGCGCACGGCTTCTTCGGCCAGTTTCTGGTTCTGGGTCACGACGTCGACGATTTCTTCGGTCGCCTTGGTGGTGCGCGACGCCAGTTGCCTGACTTCATCGGCGACCACCGCGAACCCCCGCCCCTGTTCGCCCGCCCGCGCCGCTTCGATCGCCGCGTTCAAGGCCAGCAGGTTGGTCTGGTCGGCAATGCCGCCGATGCTTTTGACGATGCTGCCAACGATCTGCGACTGCTTGTCCAGCGCCGCGATACCTTCCACCGCCGCAGTCATTTGCACCGCCAGGCCCTGGATGACATCGACGGTTTCCTGGATGACGACGCTGCCGCGCCGGGCGCTGTCGTCGGTCTGTTGCGAGGTGGTGAAGGCGATTTCCGCCGCCTGCGACACGGCGATCTCGCGGTTGACCTGGTCGGTGATGACCGTGGCGAACTTGACGATCTTGTACAGCCGGCCATGGGCGTCGGAAATGGGGTTGTAGGTCGCTTCCAGCCAGACCACATGGCCGTGGCTGTCGATGCGCTTGAAGCGATCGGCGATGAACTCGCCCCGGCGCAGTTTTTCCCAGAACCGCTCGTAGCCCGCAGAACCCTGCTCTTCGGCGTCGCAGAACACCCGATGGTGTTTGCCCTGGATGCCTTTGAGGGTGTAACCCATCGCATTGAGGAACCGCTCATTGGCGTTCAGCACCGTGCCCTGCAGGTCGAATTCGACCACGGCGGTGGAACGTTGCAGGGCCTCGATAAGGTTTTCCCGCTCCCGCGAGGTTTCGATGGTGCGGGTCAGGTCGTTGGCGTACAGCGAGACATAGTCGATCTGCCCGCGTGCGTTCCTGACCGGCTGCACGATCGCCCGCAGCCAGGCCTCGTTACCGTTGCCACGGCGCAGTTGCAGGGCGCCGGCCCAGTGCTCGCCGCTCTGGATCGCGCGCTTCATGAGGCCGAAGTGGTTGGTGCTCTGGGCATACTCCGGCACCAGGCCGAAAATGACCTTGCGCTCAACAGCGCTGGCCGCGTACTGCATTTCCTTGAGGAAGTTGCCGTTGGCATAGGTGATTTCACCTTGCGAGCTCAACGTCAGGACGAGCATTTCACTGTCCAGGCTGTCCTTGACCTGTTCGAGCGACGAGAGCTTTTCACGCGCTTCTGCAAGCTCCTGCTTGAGCCGCCGATATGCTGAAAACATGAGGAAGTCCTCCAATTACGAGAGAGATAAGCAGCGTGCACCTTCAATACGTCAGTACTTCGTCATCCAGGCTTCCAGGTCGTGCGGCGTCAGCGGCTTCGACAGCAGGTAACCCTGGGCAACGTGGTACCCCTGATCCTTGAGAATCTTGTACTGGCCTTGCTCCTCGACCCCTTCGGCAACCACCTTCAGGCGAAGGCTGTCGCCGATGCGCATCACTGCGTCACTGAGCGCACGACTGGTTTCATCCGCTTCAAGATCCAGCACGAAGCTACGGTCCAGCTTCAATTCCTGGATGGGTAGTTTGCGAAGGTAACTCAAGCTTGAGTAGCCTGTCCCGAAATCATCCATGGCCAGTTTGATGCCGCGTTCGCTGAGGTCGTGAAGAACTTTCATGGTCCCGGGGTTGGTGTCGAGCAGCAGGTTTTCGGTGAGTTCGATGGTCAGGTCCTTGGCCGCCAGGCCATGTTGATCGAGCACGTTGCCGATCATCCCGGCCAGGTCCAGATTGTGGAAGTTGCTGGGCGACAGGTTCACCGACACCGACGGGATGTTCAGGCCCTTGCGACGCCACACCGCCAGTTGCCGGCAGGCCTCCTTGACCGCCCAGTGACCCAGTTCGGTAATCAGCCCGCACTCCTCCGCCAGCGGGATGAAGCGCGCGGGCGAGACCACGCCGAAGGTCGGGTGCGTCCAACGGGCCAGGGCTTCGACGCCATAGACCTGGCCGTCGTCGATATTGACCTGCGGTTGGTAGTTGAGGTGCAGGCCGCCCTGTTCGATGGCGTCGCGCAGGGCATTTTCCAGGGCCTGGCGTTCCTGGGCCAGCTCGTTCAGTTCATGGCTGAAGAAACTGAAACGGCCGCGGCCCGAGTGCTTGGCCTGGTACATGGCCATGTCGGCGCGGTGGATCAGGGTGCCCATGTCATGGCCGTCGCGCGGGTAGATGCTGACGCCCATGCTGGCGGACGGCGAGAAACACGAGCCGGCGATCTGGCAGGGCTGGGAAATCGCGTGCTTGATGTCCTCGATCGCCTCGGTGACGTTGTCGCTGTCGCAATTGGGCAGGACGATGACGAACTCATCGCCAGACAGCCGGCCAACGATGTCGGCGGCGTTCCGGTTGGCATTGAGGCGCTGGGCGATCAATTTGAGCAACGCGTCGCCCGCCGGATGGCCCAGCGAATCATTGATCTGCTTGAAGCGGTCCAAGTCGATGAACAGCACCGCCAGCGCGGTTTTGGTCCGCCGCGCCTCGATCAGCGCGTGATCGGCCTTGGCGTGCAACAGGCTGCGGTTGGGCAGTTGCGTCAGGCTGTCGTAGAACGCCAGTTGGCGAATGCTCTCGCGGTTGACCTCGCGCTCCATGGCCAGCGCGCACAGCGGAATGATCACATCGACCATCTGCTGGTGCAGAACCGACGGCGTGCGGTGGTCGCTGTAGTAGAAGGCCAACACACCGATGGCGAGGCCCTTGGCGCTCTTGATCGGGATGGACCAGCAGCTCTTGATTCCCTGGTCGAGGAATTCGTCGCGGATCAACGCCCAGCGCGGGTCGCTGCCGATGTCCCGGACAAACACGATCTCGCCCCGCTCAGCCGCAAGGCTGGAGGAGCCGATGCCGTTCTTGATCGGCATGCCTTCGAGCAAATGCCCGTAACGCTCGGAGAAGCTCGGCGCCGCCAACGGGTGCATGGCGCCGTCTTCATCGACCTGGATCACCGTTGCGCGGATCTCCGGCGACATCCGCTCGACTTCCTTGCACAGCAGATCCATCACGGACTCCAGCGGCATCTCCCGCACCATCGCGTCGAGAATGCAATGTTGCAGCACTTCATGGATCTTTGACGCGGTGATATCGGTCAATACCGTCACGGTGTGGGCAAGTTCGCCATTGGCGCCAATCACCGGGTTGATTGCAACATCGCACCAGATACGTTCGCCGCCTTTGACTTTCAATAACTCTTCGAGGCGGAATGAACGGCCGCCTTTCAAACCCTCTTGAACCCGGGCAATACGCGCCGAGGGCAAATGCGGCACCAGTAACTTCGCGGGTTTGCAGCCTTCAACTTCACTGAAGTCATAACCAAAAATCTTGGCAAAACCTTTATTCGCGTAAACCACGCCGCCACTGCCATCGGTAATAAAGATCGCATTATCGGTTTGATCGGCGACCATCGATAACAGTTTGATGCGTTTGCGTTCCTTTCGCTGTTCCGTCACATCTTTGACAAATGCGGTGAATAATATCTGGCCCTCACTGACGACCCGCGAAATCGACATCGAACCCCAGCGTTGCGTGCCGTCTTTTTTATGAATGGGTACATCCCGGGTCGTACCGACAATCTTGTTGATACCGGTGCGTCGATTGGAGTCGACATAGCCATCATGTTTACTGCGGATGTTTTCCGGCACCAGCATGCTGACATTTTTTCCAAGCACTTCTTCCCTGGAAAATCCCCACAACTTTTCCGCGGCTGCATTGAACAACACCACACAGTTGCAGGTGTCGATTACAACCACACTGTCGATGGCTTGTTCCAGCGTTTGCACGAAAACATCAGAGAGGTTTTGGGAAATAGGCATCAACTCGATCCGAAAAAACATATGTACAGTTGCGAAGGCACGGCAAGCCCGATGAAACCGTCTTTCATCACGCGCGTTACAGGGCTGCCTCAATAACCAGGAAAACGCCCGGCGGGGCGCGGCGCATAGCTTACGCCCACCAATGGCCCATAGCCATTATTGATGACGGCAGGCTATGTAAAGTTTTCAGCGCCGGCTAATAACGCAGGAAAATATTTTATTTATTAAAAGTAAATGACAACTTCCTGACGCACATCAATATCTAAACAACCCGCATGTGTTAAGCGAATCAATCGGCGAACATTAAATAATATGCACGCAAAGCAAAGGCCTCGCCGAGGGCTCCTCGCTGAACGAAGCGGCCTGCGGGATAGTCGGAACAGCAGGACCTTCACCCCGGGATGCTCAACCGATGCCGTTACGATCCGCCGCTTTCGCCACCGTGCTCATGCTGGCCGGCAATCCTGTGACCGCCGCGGAAGCGCCGCTGCGCCTGGAAAGCCTGAAACGCTGTGGCGACCTGCTGGAAAGCCGGCAGCAGGACTGGTGCCTGCGCGTGCGCGGGCTGGGCGCGGCAATGCCGCACTTGAAGCTGGGTGACAAGGCGCTGCCGGCCAACAGCGTGCAACGCGAGGGCGACACCTTGCGGCTGCGCCTCGACAGCGCCGGCTACCAGAGCGGCCCGCTCTGGCTGGAAGACGGTCCGCGCGCCAGCAACGCCGCCTGGCTGAGCCTGCGCAACAGCCATGTGCTGGCCGCCGGGCCGGACGAGGTGGCGAAGAACATGGACGGCCTGACCACCTACGTCGATCTGGTCAGCGTGCTGATCGAGGAAAACCAGGACGGTCGCCAGGAAGCCGAGCGCCTGGCGCGCAAGTACGGCGCGAAGGTGGTCGGCAGCATCGCGCCGCTGAACCTCTACCAGCTTCGCCTGCCGGCCAATGACCTGATGCAGCGCGATGCGTTGGTGCTGCGGCTGGGCAGCGAGACCAGCGTGGATGCCGTGGTGGTCGAGGAGTCCGCGGCGGAAGAAACCGAGCACGCCACCGCCCGCCCCGCGGCGCAGAACAAGCCGGCCGAGGACTCGGACGAGTGGGCCGCGAACCGCTTTCTCGATGCAGTGAATTACTACCAGCGGCGCATACCGGGACGACAGGCGCCCATCCATCCGCAGCCGGTGCGCATTGGCCTGATCGAGCGCGACGTCGATTTCGACACG
The DNA here is from genome assembly GCF_025466015.1 of Pseudomonas sp. 5P_5.1_Bac1. Lineage (NCBI taxonomy): Bacteria > Pseudomonadati > Pseudomonadota > Gammaproteobacteria > Pseudomonadales > Pseudomonadaceae > Pseudomonas > Pseudomonas sp. 5P_5.1_Bac1. Next base: position 19,656 of record NZ_JANLNX010000085.1, read on the forward strand.
GCGGACTTCGCCGACTACCTGGGCGCCTGCTCGCCACCGCGCACCTGCGTCTATGCCCGCGACGCCGCCAAGCCGGACAACCACGGCACCACTGTCGCCGGCATCCTCGGCGCGGGCTGGGATAACGGCGGCAATACCGGTTTCCTGCGCGGGCTGGACAAGGCCGGCGGCGGTTTCGAGGTCATCGTCGAGCGCAATTCCGATGCCGGCATCACCGCCAACATCGCCGCCTCGGTGAACCTCGTCGAAGACGGCGTGCGCGTGCTCAACTGGAGTTGGGGCATCCACCGCGTCGGCGCGAAGAATGTCGACGGCGACGACGTCGACTCGCTGCTGCGCTCGGGCATCGCCATGGCTGGCTACGAGGAGTTGCTGGAGGAGTTCTTCCTCTGGCTGCGCAAGGATCATCCCGATGTCGTGGTGGTGAACTCCGCCGGCAACGGCGCGTCGTTCTCCGGCAGCGATGAATACCGCCTGCCCTCCTCGTTTATCACCGAACAGTTGCTGGTGGTCGGCGGGCACCAGCGCAACGCAGGCGGCGGGCGCGCCGTCGAGGACCCGGCGTACGCGGTCAAGCGCAGCACCTCGAACATCGACATGCGCGTCGACATCACCGCCGCCGCGTGCGCCCACGCCTCGAACCGCGAGGCCGGCCAGACCGGCGCAGTGCACTGTGGCACCTCCTATGCCACGCCGATGGTCGCCGGCCTGCTGGCGGCGATGCTGTCGATCAATCCGCAACTGCAGCCCGAGCAACTGCGCATGCTGCTGCGCCGCAGCGCCATGACCATCGGTGACAACCACGACTTCGAAGCCATGGACGGCGAGGACCTCACCGCGCCCATCCTGCCGTCCGAGCGCAACTACCAGCTCGGCGACCGCGACGTCGGCCGCTCGGCGCGGCTGGACATGCAGAAAGCGCTGGACCTGGCGGTGCAGAGCCGTGATCGGGTGCGCTGAGGCCCGGCCACGCTGCCACCGGTCGCACACGGCGCGTTCCCGGCGAACGACGGCGCTGCCGGCGAAGTCCTCTCTACAGCGCTCATCCAAAGAAGCGCGACGCCTGCGTGATTCCCGAGCCTGAATGGAGATGTGCCGATGAGCGATCTACCGACCACACGACCCACCGCACCCCCGCTGCGCTTTCAAGCGGACTTCGAACAGATCCCGGAGGACGAAGCGCAGACCAGCAAGGAGCTGGCCGAGACCCTGCGCTCGATCATGGAAACCACCTTCGCCGACCGTGGCCATGCCGACCGCAGCGTCCACGCCAAGGGCCACGGTCTGCTGCGCGGCGAACTGACGGTCCTCGACAACCTGCCCCCCGAGCTGGCCCAAGGCGCGTTTGCCCGCCCTGCCACCCTGCCCGTCTACCTGCGACTGTCCACCAACCCCGGCGATATCCTCGATGACAAGGTGTCCACGCCCCGGGGCCTGGCGATCAAGCTGGTGGGCGTCGAGGGGTCGCGCCTGCCGGGCAGCGAGGGCGAAGTCACCCAGGACTTCGTGATGCAGAACGCCAAGGCGTTCATTTCCGCCACGCCGAAAGCGTTTCTGAGAAGCCTCAAGCTGCTGGCGAAAACCACCGACAAGGCGCCGGGCTCGAAGAAAGTACTGTCGGCGGTGCTGCGCGGTGTCGAGGCGGCCGTGGAAGCCCTGGGCGGTGAAAGCGCCACGCTGAAAAGCCTCGGCGGCCATCCGCAGACCCACATCCTCGGCGAGACCTTCAACACCGTGGTGCCGGTGCTCTACGGCCCGTACTACGCCAAGCTGGCGATGGTGCCGGTGTCGGCGTCGCTGACCGAGCTGACCAACCTGCATGTCGATTTCCATGGCAACCCGGATGGCTTGCGGGCAGCGGTCGCCCAATACTTCGCCGGGCACGGCGGCACCTGGGAATTGCGCGTCCAGCTCGCCACCGACAGCGAGCACATGCCCATCGAGGATGCCTCGGTGCAATGGGATGAAAACCTCAGCCCGTTCGTGACCGTGGCGCGGGTCGAAATCCCCGCGCAAAGCACCTGGGACGCGGAAAAGGTCAGGGAAATCGACGACGGCATGGCGTTCAGCCCGTGGCACGGGCTGGCCGCGCACCGGCCATTGGGCGGAGTGATGCGGGTGCGCAAGCCGTCGTACGAAATGTCGTCGGATTACCGCGCCCGTCACAACGGCTGCCCGATCCACGAGCCGCGCTGACCCAGTGCGGCCCAGGGCTGGATCAGCCCTGGGCCCGCGCTCATTTCTTCGGCAACACGCTACTGAGCACCTGCCGCGCGGTTTGCCGGATCACCCCGACGCTGTCCGGGTCGCCCTGCAGCAGCGCGCCGGCAAACTGCCGGGCCTGCTTGAGGCTGATATGCGGCGGCAGCGGCGGCACGTTGGGGTCGGTGCGGAAGTCGATCACCACCGGCACATCGCTGGCCAGCGCCTGTTCCCAGGCAGCGGCAACATCCTCGTCGCGCTCGACGCAAATGCCCTTGAGGCCGATGGAAATGGCAAACAGGTGATACGGCACATCAGGGATGTCCTGGCTTGCGGCGAACTTCGGGTCGCCCTCCATGACCCGCTGTTCCCACGTCACCTGATTGAGGTCCTGGTTGTTGAACACCGCGCAGATCCAGCGACCATTGCCCCACTGCTTCCAGTACTTGGCGACGGTGATCAGCTCGGCGAGGTTGTTCATCTGCATGGCGCCGTCGCCGACCAGGGCGACGACGGTCTGCTCCGGGTGGGCGAATTTGGCGGCGATGGCATACGGCACCGCCGCGCCCATGGACGCCAGCCCGCCCGACAGCGAGCACTGCATGCCCTCGCGGATGCGCAGGTCGCGGGCAAACCAGTTGGCGCAGGAGCCCGAGTCACTGGTGATGATCGCGTTGTCCGGCAGGCGCGGCGACAGCTCGTAAACGACCCGCTGCGGATTGATCGGGTCTGCGGTGGTCAAGGCGCGCTTCTCCAGTTTGGTGTCCCAGGCCTTGCGCCAGCCTTCGACTTTCTTGCGCCAGCGCCGGTCGGTCTTCTGTTCGATCAGCGGCAACAGCGCCTTGAGGGTGTCGGCGGCGTCGCCCACCAGGTTGATGTCCATCGGGTAGCGCAGGCCGAGCATGTTCGGCGCGATATCGATCTGCACGCCGCGAGCGTGGCCCTCCTTGGGCAGGAACTCGGCGTAGGGAAAGCCCGAGCCGATCATCAACAGGGTGTCGCATTCGTTCATCAGCTTCAGGCTGGGTTCGGTGCCGAGCAGGCCAATGCAGCCGGTGACCCACGGCAGCTCATCCGGCAGCACGGCCTTGCCCAGCAGCGCCTTGGCCACGCCGGCACCGAGCTTTTCCGCCAGGGCGCGGACCTGCTCGCTTGCCTGCAAGGCGCCGGCACCCACGAGGATCGCGACCTTGTTGCCCTCGTTGAGCAACTGCGCCGCGTCGACCAGGTCGGCTTCACGCGGCACGACGCGCGGACGGCAGACACCAACGCTGGAATGCAGGGTGCCATGGGCACGGGCGGGTTCTTCGTAGGGCAGGTCCTGCAGGTCATTGGGCAGGATCAGCGCGGTGACTTTGCGTTCCCCCACGGCCGTGCGCACGGCACGGTCCAGCAGGTGGCGTACTTGCGACGGTGCCGACGCCTGCTGGACAAAGGCCCCGGCCACGTCCTTGAACATCGACATCAGGTCCAGTTCCTGCTGGTAGTGGCCGCCCAGCGCGGTGCGGGCCTGCTGGCCGGTTATGGCGAGGACCGGCATATGGTCCAGGCGCGCATCGTAGAGGCCGGTGAGCAGGTGCGAAGCCCCCGGCCCGGACGTGGCGATGCACACCCCTAACTCGCCGGTGAATTTGGCATGGGCGCTGGCCATGAAGGCGGCCATTTCTTCGTGACGGCACTGGACGAATTCAATCTTGCCGGAGCGCCGCAGCGCACCGAACACGCCGTTGATGCCGTCGCCGGGGTAGCCAAAAATACGCTTCACGCCCCACTGGCTGAGCCGTTCCACAAGAAAGTCGCCTACGGTGCTGGACATGGTTGCTGCCTCCTTGATCCTGCGGTCGATAAAGGCTGGGACCGGCAGTGGAGCGCGCATGTTCAGATTGATTTGCGGCGGCGGCTCAGGCGATCTGGATGTACAGCGAATAGCCGCCGAGCAACATCCAGAACGCGAGGAAGATCCACGGCGTGCGCAGCGAAAACAGCAGCGACTTGCGGTGACCGGCGCGGGACGTCTCGGCCTCGCTGAACAGCGGCGATTCGTCGTAGGCCAGGCCCATCAGCGGGTCGCTGTGCAGCAGATGGCTCTGTTTGACCTGCCAGTGGTCAATGATCCGGTACGCCGCATGAATCCCCGGCCACGCGTTCAGCGAACTCAACACGCCCAACAGCGCGAGAAACGGCGGCACCACCATGGTGAACATCTTGCCCCACTCGGGGTTGAGGTTGGCCATGGACGAGACGAAGGCGATCACCAGGAACGACTGGGCGGCCAGGTAGGCGTCGGTTCGGTTGGCGAGGATGCTGGTTTCGTACTGGATTTCGCGCCGGTAAAAGTCCAGGCGCTCCTTGGGAGAGCCGAACATCCGGGCGTTCTGGGCATCGATCTGGTGGTCGGGGGTGGCGGGCGTGATGATTCGGGGCACTCGGTAGCTCCTGTCCGTTGCGCGGGGCTGGGATGCAGGAGCGTTGTCGCACTGGATCCCACGCAGGTTGGGAATCCGCGACCTCGAACAAAGTTCACACGGGCGCCATTCAGCGCACGAACATCACGGCATCAAGATGGCTTCATGCACCTCGATGGACGGGACCGGCACCCTGCCGCGCTGCCCATCCAGCCACTCGCGCATCTTGCGCGCATCGAAAATCTGCCCCTCTTCCATCATGCTGAGGATCAGAGTTTGAGACATCCGGTAACACCCGCATTGGAAACAACGCCGTTGTTCCCACCCCGGTGAGCACTCGATGGATTCAGCGCGACCCGCGCAGATAAGGCAACTCATGGATCCCCCTGGGTTGTTTTTGTAGTGGGAAAGGCACGCCTGTCCGTGCTTATGACGAGAGAGCATAGCCGAGCCATGAAAATTCCGTGCCAGTCGGGGGGATTCGACGGACGGTAATGGCCTGATCGCGCCGAGAGGCGCCGTGCGGGCGGCGCTTGATCTCAGCAGCCCGGCAGCCTCATCGGCATGCGCACTCGCCTTATATCTCCACTTGCGTACCCAGTTCGATCACCCGGTTCAGCGGCAGCTTGAAGTACTTGAGGTTGCTGTTGGCATTTTTGAGCAGGAAGGCGAACAGGTGCTCGCGCCACTTCGCCATGCCGATGCGACTGGTCGGGATGACGGTCTCGCGGCTCAGGAAGTAGGTAGTGCGCATGTGGCTGAAATCGAGGTCGGTGCGCGGGCATTGGCTCAAGGCCAATGGCACGTCGGGCTCTTCCATGAAGCCGAAGTGCAGGTTGACCCGGTAGAAACCGTCGCCGTACGCCTCCACATCAAAGCGCTTGGCGGAGTTGACGCGCGGACGGTCCTCGAACACGACCGTGAGCAGCACCACCTGTTCATGCATCACCTGGTTGTGCAGCAGGTTGTGCAGCAAGGCGTGGGGCACCGCGTCGGTCCTCGCGGTGAGGAACACTGCCGTGCCCTGCACCCGGTGCGGTGGTTGCGCCTGCAGGCTGCTGATGAACAGCGGAAGCGGCAGCGCGGTTTCGTCCAGGCGCTCGACGATGATCTTGCGCCCGCGCTTCCAGGTGGTCATCAGGATGAACAGGCCGATCCCGGCGATCACCGGGAAGGCGCCGCCCTGGACGATCTTCGGCGCGTTCGCCGAGAAATACAGGCTGTCCACCAACAGGAAACCCAGCAGCAAGGGCACGGCCAGCCAGCGTGGCTTTTTCCACAACAGCAGCACCACGGCGGAGGAAAGGATGGTGGTGATCAGCATGGTGCCGGTGACTGCCACGCCGTAGGCCGCGGCCAGGGCACTGGAAGACTCGAAGCCGATCACCAGCAGCACCACGCCGACCATCAACGCCCAGTTCACCGTGCCGATGTAAATCTGCCCCTGCTCCTGGCTGGAGGTGTGCTGGATGAACATGCGCGGGACGTAGCCCAACTGGATGGCCTGGCGGGTCAGGGAAAAGGCACCGGAAATGACCGCCTGGGAGGCGATGATCGTCGCCAGGGTCGAGAGCGCGACCATCGGCAGCAGCGCCCAGCCGGGGGCCAGCAGGTAGAACGGGTTACGTACGGCTTCCGGGTTATCGAGGATCAACGCGCCCTGGCCGAAGTAGTTGAGCACAAGGCCCGGCAGCACCAGGCTGAACCAGGCCCGGGCAATCGGTTTGCGGCCGAAGTGGCCCATGTCGGCGTACAGCGCTTCCGCACCCGTCAGCGCCAGCACCACCGCGCCGAGAATGGCGACGCCAATGCCCGGATGCACCACGAAAAACTGCACGGCCCAGGCCGGGTTGAGCGCCAGCAGCACTTCCGGGCGTTGCACGATCCCGTAAAGCCCCAGTGCGCCCAGCACCACAAACCACACCACCATCACCGGGCCGAACAGGATGCCGATGCGTGCGGTGCCGTGTTTCTGGATCAGGAACAGCGCCACCAGCACGATCACCGACAACGGCACGACCCAGTGGTCGATGCCGTCGAAGGCCAGTTGCAGGCCCTCAACCGCGGACAACACTGAAATCGCCGGGGTGATCATGCTGTCGCCGTAAAACAGCGCTGCGCCAAACAGGCCGAGGAGCACCAGGGCCCTGCTCATTCGCGGAAAAGGTGCAGCGGCCCGGCGCGCCAGGGCGGTCAAGGCCATGATCCCGCCTTCGCCCTGGTTGTCGGCGCGCAGGATAAACAGCACGTATTTGATCGAGACCACCCAGATCAGCGACCAGAACACCAGTGACAGGATCCCCAGCACGCCGTCATGGCTGGGCTGAACGCCGTAGTGGCCGGAGAACACCTCCTTGAGGGTGTACAAGGGGCTGGTGCCGATATCGCCATACACCACGCCGGCAGCGGCGATCAGCATGCCGATGCCGGAGGTTTTGGCGTGGTGGGAGGGTTCTGCAACGGTCAGTGCTTCACTCACGGGTGACTTCTCTGGGTTGAGGGGCTGACGCGGGCCCTTCATGAGCTGGGGTATTTCACCGGGGGGCGTCCGGGTGCGGGCAAAAAAACGCGCTCAGTATCGTTTTATGCGTTGGGATGGGCCGTAAAAAAGGCGTAAAAATTCGGTTTTTTTTGGGGGGGGTATCTGCACATTTCATGGCTGTTTGGCGACCAAGCGCAAGCCGAAAGGTTTTCTGCGCCCTCAAGACCGAGCGCCGCCCGCGCGGCGCTCGATCTCAAGAGCGCTGGAGAGCTTCCGACATGCGCCTTCCAACCACCGAATGACCGAAAGAGAGGCAGATACCCAAACCCCGCCCTCACTATCGCCCCCGCTTCAACAACACAATAAAAAAAACACCCCCCAACGCCGCCGTCGCCACACCAATCGGCAGATCCTCAGGCGCGATCAAAGTTCTGGCCGCCACATCAACCCACACCAGAAACACCGCGCCCAGCGCCGCACTGACCGGCAGCAAGCGCCGGTTCTCCGCACCCACCAGACGGCGCGCCATATGCGGCACCATCAGCCCGACAAAACCAATGGCCCCGGACAACGAAACCAACACCCCGGTCAGCAACGATGTGCAGAGAAACACCTGAATACGCAGACGACGACCACTAAACCCCAGACTGATCGCCGTCTGTTCACCACTCATCAACGCATTGAGCCCGCGAGCCAGCACCCACAGCGCCAGCATGCAAGCCGCCACGCACAGCGCCGGCAGCCAAATCACCTCCCAGCGCGCCGAGCCCAGGCCGCCCAGCATCCAGAACACCACCGACGCCGCAGCATGTTGCTCGCCGGTGAACAGCAACAGGTTCACCCCCGCCATCAGCACGAACGACACCGCCACACCGGCGAGCAGCAGCCGGTCGCTTTCGAGACGCCCGTCCCGTCGGGCCACCGCCAGCACCAGCAGCATGCTGCCCGCCGCGCCGATAAACGCCGCCAGCGGCAGGCTGAAGATGCCGATGAATTCGCCGAGGTAAAGAATCACCAACACCGCCCCCAGCGCCGCGCCGGAGCTGACGCCGAGCAGGTGCGGATCCGCCAGCGGGTTGCGGGTCACCGCCTGCAACGCGGTCCCGACCAACGCGAGGCCCGCCCCGACCAACGCGCCGAGCAGCACCCGCGGCGCACGGATCAGCCAGACGATATGCTCCTGCCCCGCACTCCAGTTCACCGGCAGCTCAAGCCCGGCCTGCCGGCCAATGATCCCCCAGACGGTGCCCAGCGGAATCACCGCCGGCCCGAACGCCAGCGCGACCACGCAAGACAGCAGAATGACCAGCAGCAAGGCTGCGAGCAGCCCGCGATAGGCGGCATGGCTCCGGATCAGCATCAGTGCGAGTCCTGCGCGAACAACCGTGGGTGCAGACCCGCGGCGAGTTTTTCGATGGCGATGGCGTTCTCTACCGACGGTGTGACTTCCAGATAGGTCAGCACCACAAAGCGCTGCTCACGAATGGCCCGCACCGTTTGCAACGCCGGATGACGCAACAGGAAATCACGTTTCTGCTGCCAGCTCAGCGGGCCGTAGTCGACGATCGCGATGACTTCCGGATCGCGCTCCACCACGCTTTCCCAGTTCACCTGGGTCCAACTGGCGGTGACGTCGTCCATGATGTTGTGCCCGCCAGCAGCATCGATCAGCGCCTGGGGCATGCCGAGGCGGCCCGAGGTGGTGGGCCGGTCTTCGCCGCTGTCGTAGAGGAAGACCCGCGGCGCGTCCGGCCCCTGCCGAACCGCGTTGCCGACCGCTTCGATGCGCGCACGCATATGGCTGACAAGCGCCTGGGCGCGGTCTTCGACGGAAAAGATCCGCCCCAGGTTCGTCAGGTCGCGGTACACGTCATCAAGGCTGGCGCGCGGCTGTTTCATGATCCATGAGCAGGATTCGCTGAGTTCATAGACCGGAATGCCGAACGCCGCGAGGGACGTCGGGGTCAGCGGGCCACCGACCCGCATGCCGTAGTTCCAGCCGGCGAAGAACAGGTCGGCATCCACCGCCAACAGCGTTTCGACGGACGGATAGCGGCTGGCAAGCTGCGGCACACCCTGCAGTGCCTCGCTGATCCAGGGGTCGCGGTGCTTGGTGGCGGTAAAGCCGGTGTAGCCGGCCAGGCGCTCGCGCACGCCCAGGTGCAGGAGCATGCCGGTCATATTCACATCGTGAACGACGACCCGTTGTGGCGCCTTGTTCAGGGTGACGTCGCGCTCGCAACTGCGCACGGTGAGTGGGTAGTCGCTGGCCAGCGACGGCGCTGCCGCCAACGCCAGCGTCAGGCCGGCAAGTAACCGATAGTTCATGGTTGAGTGATCCAGGTGACACGCGGATAGGGGTGCAGCGGGTGGGTGTCGACCAGCGCCCGCACACCGAAAACCTCATGCAGCACGTCGCTGGTCAGCACCTCGGACGGCGTGCCAGTGGCGACGATGCGGCCCTCGGCGATGACGCAGAGCCGATCGCAAAACGCCGCCGCCAGGTTCAGGTCATGAAAGCTGGCGAGGATGCTCAGGTCGAGGCTGCGCAGATGGCCCAGGAGTTCGAGCTGATAACGCGGGTCGAGGTGGTTGGTCGGCTCGTCGAGAATCAACAGGCCAGGCTGTTGCACCAAGGCCCGGGCCAGCAGCACGCGCTGTTTTTCGCCACCGGAGAGGCTGGCGAAACTGCGCGCCGCGCACGCCGAAAGCCCTACCCGCTCGAGCGCCTGCGCCACTCGAGCGGCATCGTCCGGGCTGTCGCCGTCGAACAGCCCCTGGTGCGGAGTGCGCCCCATGGCCACGACATCAGCGACGGTCAGGCCGAACTCCTGGGGAAACTCCTGCAGCACCACGGCAATGCGCTGTGCGCACCAGCGCGGGGTGCGCCGCCACAGGTTCTCGCCGTCCAGCATCACGCTGCCCATGGCCGGTTCATAGGCACGGTAGGCGCAGCGCAAAAGGCTGGTCTTGCCGCTGCCATTGGGGCCGATCAGGCCGACGAATTCGCCCTGGCCGACCCGCAGGTGGATATCCCGCAGCAGCCAGAGCGGATCGCGGTCACGGCCGGGGGCGGCCCAGGCCAGCCCCTCGATACTGAGTGAGGACATTCAGTCTCCGTGCGCCCCCGCCGGGGGCGCGGCAGTCAGAAGGTGTAGTCAGCCGTGACGAAGAACGAACGCGGCTCGCCCAGGTACCACTGCCGACCGTTGTTGCCGGTGGTGGTGGCGTACTGGCGGTCGAACAGGTTGTTCAGTTGCAAGCCGAGGGTCAGGTCCGGCTGCACGTGCCAGTCAACGTTGGCATCGACCACGGTGTAGCTCGGGACTTCGACCGTGTTGGCGTTGTCGCCGTAACGGCTGTCCACGTAGCGCGCGCCCGCGCCGGCGCTGAAGCGCTCGGCGAAGTCCTTGCTCAGCCACAGGTTGGCGGAACGGCGCGGCACGTTGACCGGCTGGTTGCCTTTGAAGTCGTTGCTGCCGCTGGCGAACTCGTCGTACTCGGCGCGAACCCAGGCGGCGTTGGCCGAAAGCTGCACGTCGTATGGCAGACGCAGTTCCAGGGTGGCTTCGATGCCGTCGGAGGACTGCTGGCCGATCTGCTGCTGGATCGTCGGATTGACCGGATCGGTGCTCAGCAGCTTCTTCTTGACGATGTGGTACGCGGCCAGGGTCCATTCGCCACGGCCGTCGAGCAACTGCTGCTTGATGCCCACTTCGGTCTGTTTCGCGGTGCTGAGGTCCCATTGCTGCTGCGCGGTCGAGAGGGTCAGCAGGTTGCTGACGCCTTCGGTGCTGGTCGCGTATTGGCCGTATAGCGAAAGGTCCTCAGTAACGGCGAACACCAGGCCGGCGCGCCAGTTGCCACCGGACAGGCTGCGATCACTGCGGGTGTCAGTCGGCACATCGGTACGGTCGAGGTGGACCTGATCGCGGCGCACACCGGTGATCAGCGAAAGCTGCTCGGTGAGCTGGGTGCGGTTCTCGGCGAACAGCGAGAACTGCTTCGCCTGGTTGGCGTCACGGGAGCGATACGGGTCGGTGCTGACATAGCCGCCACCACCCGAGCCGGCCAGCGGCACGGTGTCGCTGTAGACGTTGCCGAAGTCATGCTTGCGCACGAAGCGGATCGAGTTGTAGTCCGCGCCGACCACGGTGCGGCTGTCCAGCCCGAACAGCGAATGCTGCAGGGTGAAGGTCTGACGGTCGCCCACCTGCTCCTGGGTCTGCTTGATGCTGATGAAGCTGTCGCGCCGCACAAGGTCGCCCGGCAGCCAGGTGTAAGTCTCGGCATTGCGCCAGCGGCGCTGGGCCTTGAGGAAGTACAACTGGTTGCTGGCGCTGAGGTTGTCGTTGATCGTCCAGTCCGTGACCAGCCGGGTGGACTGGTCGTTGTAGTGGTCGGTCGCATCCTCGACGTTGTAGTTGTGGTCACGCAGCGACTCGCGGAAATGCCCGTCCACCAACGGCGTACCGAAGTAGCGTTGCGGCTCCTGGTCGCTGTAGTCATGGCTGAAGGTGAAGCTCAGGTCGTCGGTGGCCTGCCAGCGCAGCGAGCCGCTGAGGGCGATGCTTTCCGAGTTACCGCGATCGACCCAGCCGTTGCTCGCCTGCTGGTTCAGGTTGAAGCGGTAGCTGAGGGTGTCGGTCAGCGAGCCGCCGCTGTCCAGCGCAGCCTGGCGTTTGTCGTCCGAGCCATAGCCGAGGCGCAGGTGATTGCGGATCTCGCCCTCGAACGGCTTCTTCGGCACCACGTTGATCACCGCGCCGGTAGCGCCTTCGCCATAGAGCACCGAAGCCGGGCCGCGCAGCACATCGATGCGTTCCACCGCCCAGGTGTCCACCGGGAACGTGACGGTCCCGGCGCCGACATACAGGCGGGTGCCGTCATACAACTGCATGGTCGAGCTGTGGCCGGTGAAGCCGCGGGCCGACAGCGCGGTGCCGCCATTGCCGGGGGTGCCGATGAAGGTGACGCCCGGCGAGCGGGTCACGGCGTCCTGCACGGTGGCGTTATTGCGTTTGAGGATCTGCTCGGCGCTGATGCTGGTCACACTGGCCGGGGTTTCCAGCGGCGCCAGCCCCAGGCGCGAACCGCTGGTGCTCGGGGTGTGCAGGTCAGGCTGAGGGTTTTGCTCGGCGACCTCGTTGATGGCCGTGGCCGGCAGGGACAGGGCTTTTTCGTCTTCCGCGGCGTGCACCGGCAGGGACAGCAATACGCAAGGTGCGAGGCTGGCACACAGCAGCGTGCCCGAGAGGGAATTGAACAGGGATTTACGGGACATGTCGTTCCACTTGAAGCAGGAATGAAAGAATCCCGGAGGGAACAACGCATAGGGAATCGCGGGCGCGACAGCCCACGGAAACCAGCCTGCGCCCGCCCACCGCGGGTTTGCCAAACGATGCTTCAGGCCGGTCTCCGGGCTCGCGAGGGTCATGAAACATTCGCCTTCCCATGCGCGGGGCACAGTGGCTTTTCGAATGTTTCGCTCGCATACCGTTGCGGGGGCAGCGCCGGACTGATCAGCAAAGTGACGAACCGGCTTCCCGTTTCACCCCATACACGGCGGTATGGGGCACCTGAAACAGGCGCGCAGTTGACCATCAAAGTGCCAGCAGGTCAACGACAGAGGTGTCGGTGGCCGGCATCAAGACCGGCAATCACCGACGCGACGACTCAGCCCATGTCGTTGATGCACACCACTTTCGGCTGCGTCATGTCTTCATAGGCGAAGCGCACCCCTTCCCGGCCGAGGCTGCCGTATTTGAAGCCACCGAATGGCATGGCGTCGAAGCGGTAGTCGGACGAGTCGTTGATCATCACGCCACCGGCCTCGATGCGCCGGGCCAGCTTCAGCGCGGTCGACAGGTCGCGAGTGAATACGCCGGCGTGCAGGCTGTATTCCGGCGCGTTGGCCAGGGCGACGGCGTCGTCGAGGTGGTCGAACGGTTCGAGGATCACCACCGGCGCGAACACTTCCTGCTGCCAGATCCGGCTGGCGTGGCTGACCTGTTCCAGCACGGTAGGTGCGTACAGCGTGCCCTCGCGGCGGTGACCACAAAGCACCCTGGCACCGTCCGCCACGGCGTCCTCGACCAGTTGTTCGGTGCGGCAGGCCGCCTGCTCGGTGACCATCGGCCCGACATCCGTTTCGCGAAGCGACGGGTCACCCAGGTTCAAGGCCCGCGACTGCGCCACGAACTGTTCGCGGAACGCCGGGTAAATCGCGCGGTGCACCAGAATGCGCTGGGTGCCGATGCAGTTCTGTCCGGCGGCCCAGAAGGCACCCGAGACGCAGGACTCCACGGTCGGCCCGAGGTCGCAGTCTTCCAGCACCAATACCGGCGCGTTGCCGCCCAGGTCCATCGCCAGCTTTTTCAGCCCGGCGCTGCGGGCGATGGATTCGCCGGTGGCAAAGCCGCCGGTGAAGGAAATCATCCGCACCTCGCGCAGTTCGACCAGCGCCCGGCCCAGTTCCACACCGCCGGTGGCCGTGGTCACCACGTTGTCCGGGAGCCCTGCTCGCACCAGGCACTCCACCAGTTTCAATGCCGACAACGGCGCCAGCTCGGACGGTTTGAGGATCACCGCGTTACCGCCGGCAATCGCCGGGCCCAGCTTGTGCGCGACCAGATTCAGCGGGTCGTTGTAAGGCGTGATCGCGACGATCAGCCCCAGCGGTTCGCGAGTGAACCAGCCCTGGCGGGACTCCGAGCCCTCATAGGCTTCGAACGGCACCACTTCACCGGCATTGCGCCGCGCCTCTTCGGCGGACAGCTTCAGCGTGTTAACACAGCGCTTCACTTCCTTCTCGGCCTGGCGCAGGGTTTTCCCGGCTTCGGCCACGATCAGGCTGGCGAACGCCGCGGCGTCGGATTCAACGAGTCGTGCGGCCTCCTCGAGAATCCGCGCACGGCGATGGCGTGGCAGCGCCGCGCTTTCGCTGACGCCCGCCCGCGCCCGGGCCAGCAGGCCCGGCACCGCCGTGGCGTCGAGGTTGGCAACGCGACCGACCGGACGGCCATCGAACGGGCTGAACACGTCGATGTGGCTCGGGGCTACGGATTGAACACTGGCCATGCGAGATACGCTCATGAAAGGCTCCGGTTACTGGCGGTCGGTGGTGTGCAGGGCGATGATGTCGGAGAGCAAGGCAAACGCCGTCTCGATGCGCCCGGCGCCCGGCCCGGACACCGTGACGGCGCCGAGCAGTTCGGTGTTGAAGGAGATCGCGTTGACCGCGCCGGAGATACCGGCCAGTGGGTGCTCGAGCGGCAACAAACGCGCTTCGACGCTGGCGGAGACCGAACCGTCGGCCGCTTTGCTGGCGGCGCCGATCAGTTTCCAGCATTGCCCGGTGGCCTGCGCCTTGACGATGTCTGCGGCGCTGATGCCGCTGATACCCGAGCACGCGACATCGCTGACACTCAACCGCGCGTCCAGCAGTTCGTTGGCGAGGATCACCACTTTCAGGCGCACGTCATGGCCTTCGACATCCGCGGTCGGGTCGGCTTCGGCGTAGCCCAGTTGTTGCGCCTGGGCCACCGCATCGCTGAACGCCAGGCCGTCCTTCATCCGCGTCAGCACATAGTTGGAAGTGCCGTTGAGGATGCCCTCGAAACCTTGGATTTCCGCACCGGCAAGGGCTTGTCGGGCCAGGCGGATCACCGGCGTGCCGCTCATCACCGAGCCTTCGTATTCGAACGCCAGGCCCTTGCGACGGGCCAGCGCCTTGAGCTCGGCGCCGTGCAAGGCAATCGGGCCCTTGTTGGTGGTGACCACATGAATGCCGCTTTCCAGCGCCCAGCGGCAGAAGGTGGCTGCCGGCTCGCCGTCGACCGGGTTGGTAAAGGTCGCCTCGGCAATGATGTCGGCGCCGGACTGCTTGATTACTGTTTCATTGAAGGCCTCGGCGGTACCGCCGGCGATCCGTGCCAACGCGCCCTTCTCGGCGGGCAGCGCGACCAGCTCGGCGGCGTCCAGGCCGTTGCGGTTCACCACCGAACCGAGAAACAGGTCGGTGACGCCGACGATCTTCAGGCTGAAACCGAGGGCCGCCTTCCAGGTGGCATTACGTTCTGCGATCAACTGGGCCAGGCCACGGTTCACACCACCGAAGCCGACCAGGGCAATGTTGTATTCAGTCACGAAGGCATTCCTCTTTGCTGTTGTTTGATGGCATCAGCGTACGAGTCGGGCCAGGGCACTTGAATACGGCAAAACGCTGTATTTGTTGAGCGATTTGCGCAGTGCGCAAACGCCTGAAATCGAGGCGCGAAGGGACGCTTGCGCTGCGGTGAGCCAGCGCAAGCGTGGGGGGCATCGCGAGCAAGCTCGCTCCTACAGTGTGGGAGCGAACCGTTGCGAAATGGGCGGAAGGGTTAGTTAGAAGACAGCAGAAAGGACAAACGAGGTCACGGTGTTTTCCACACCGGGCATGGCCGCGATTTCCTTCCAGACCGCGTGAACCCGTTCGGGGCTCGCCGCGTTGACCCGCAGCATCAGGTCGAACTCGCCACTGAGCACCTCGCACTGGACCACCTCGGGAATGGTCCCCAGCTTGGTCAGCACATCGTCGCCGCGCATGCGGTCGTAGCGATAAACGAAAATCGCCGCGCTGATCAGCGACGAAGGCCGGCGAGCGTCGCCCAGCCGCACGGTATAGCCCTGAATCGCGCCATCGCGCTCAAGCCGTTCGACGCGCTGGCGCACCGCGTTGCGCGACAGGTTGACCTTGGCCCCCAGCTCCGCATGAGCGATCCGCGCATTGGCGGTCAGCTCGGCGAGGATGCGCTCGTCCAGGGGGTCCAGAATGCGCTTCATAGCGCCCTCGCCTGCGCAGCCCGCAACACATGACAGAGTCCGTCCAGATCGCCACGCTGAAGGACCGGCGGCTCGTCTGCCAAGGCTGGCGGCGGCGCCACCTCGCCGTCCCACACACCCAATTGCGCCAGCAGCGCGGCGGATTTTTCCGGCGCGATCTGGCCCAGGGTGACCATCGGCGCGCCCAGGCTGCGCCGATGCATGCGCCCGGCCAGCGCGCCCACCGCCGTATGCGGATCGACAATGGCGCCGGTGTCCTCGCGCAGGCGGATGACCTCGCGGCGCACCTCGGCCTCCTCCACCGCATAGGAGTCGAACAGTACCCGCGCCTGCAGCCACTGCGGGTTGCCGATGCTCAGCTCGCCACAGGCTTCGAAATGTTCCATCAGCGTCCTGACGCAACCGGCACTGCGCCCGTACAGCTCCCAGATAAAGCGCTCCAGGTTCGAATACAGGGAAAAATCCATGGCCGGCGCCAGGGTGCGCTGGCTGGCGTGGGTGGCATATCGATTGCGGTGGAGGAAGCGGTGCAGCGCGTCGTTGCTGTTGGTCGAAACGATCACCTGATTGATCGGCAGGCCCATTTTCTGCGCGACGAAGCCGGCGTAGATCTCGGCAAAGCTCGCGGCAGGCACGCTGAACCCGACGGGCCGGGTGCCACCGCCCAACTGCAAGGCGGCGTGAAAGTAAAAAACGATCTGGGCCAGCACGCCGACCCAGTTGGTGGAGTTGAAGCAGACCGGAATCACCCCCTCCAGCGGCCAGGCGCGAAACAGCCGCGCGACCAGGGTCTGGCAGTCATCGAAACTGCCGTCCACGGGGATCAGCAGGACGCGTTCAGGGTCGGCCGCCAGCAAGGCGGCGAGACGGTCCGCGGGGACGTCGTGACGCGGGGAGAGAATCGCCATGCGCACATTCGGGCAGGCCGCGAAGGCCTTGATGGCGGCAACGCCGGTGTCGCCGTTGGTGGCGCCCACCACTAGGGCTTCGCCAGTCGATTCATCGAGAAAGTGCCTGACCAGCCGGGCCTGAAGCTGCGCGGCAAAGTCTTTCGAGGTGCGCGTCGGGCCATGGAACAACTGCAGAATCCATTCGTTATGGCCAATCTGCTGCAGCGGTGTGATCGCGCGATGGGTGAAGTCCTTGTAGCTGTCGCTGAGCAGCGCGCGCAGGGTCGGCTCATCCAGCGCGTCACCGACGAAGGGCGCGATCACCCGCCATACCAGCTCATCGAAGGGCAGCCAGGACCAACTGGCGATTTCCTCCGGGCTGATCTCCGGCAAGTGCGCCGGCACATACAACCCGCCATCGGCAGCAGGCCCCGACAGCACGACTTCACGGAAGTCGGCCCGTACATCGCCATTGCGGGTGCTCACGTAGTGCATGAAAACTCCAGGAAAGGGTTACGAAGGCCGATGGGCTTGAGCCACCAGCCAGTCTGAAAACAGCGCGGCATCGGGCGGCAACGCGCGCCCTTGCTCACGGACCAGGTAGAACGATTCGCTGGCTTCGATGCGCTGGCTGAAGGGCGCGACAAGCTGCCCGTCCCTGAGCAGGTCCTCGACCACCGAGGAACGCGCCAGGGCAACGCCCTGCCCCAGCTCCGCCATGCGGATCGTCGAAATCAGCGTGTCGAATTGCAGCCCCCGCGAGTAATCGACATCGTCCGCGCCGACCCGCTTGAGCCAGTAGCCCCAGCCCTCTTCGTAGCCGAGGACATGCAGCAGCGGATGGTGCTTGAGGTCCTGCGGCTGACGGATCGGCGAGCGCGCCAGCAGCGCCGGCGAGCAGACCGGCACCAGCACGTCCCAGGTCAGACGCTGGGCATGCAGACCCGGCCATTCACCATTGCCCCAGCGCACTTCGAGGTCGTCCTCGCCATCCGGAGCCTTGACCCACAGGTTGCTGATGTAGCGGATGTCGATGTTCGGGTTCTCGCGGCTGAAATCGAGCAAGCGCGGGGCCAGCCAGTACTGCAGGAACGACAGGCTGCCGCGGACCTTCACCGGCCTGCGCTTGTGCTGGCCGAAAATCTCGTTGGTGCCCACCGCGAGACGGCTGATCGCGTCCTGCACCACCGGCAGGTAGGACTGGCCCTCCTCGGTTAGGTCGAGGCCCCTGGGCAGGCGCTTGAACAAGGCCACGCCCAGGTGGTTTTCCAGTTGGCGGATCTGCTGGCTCACCGCGCCCTGGGTCAGGTGCAGTTCCTCCGCGGCGTGGGTGAAGTTCAAGGCGCGCGCCGATACCTCGAATGACCGCAGCCAGTTCAGCGGCGGCAGGGATTTTTGCTTCATCGGCACGACCTCGTTCGGAATTGAATCCGTCCATCATGAACCGGAATCTTCAGGTCGCGTTAACGCCCGGGACCACCGGCAGCATGGCGGCAAGCCGCTGTTCGCGCTTCTTGCGGGTCACCCAGTAGACGAAGTAGCACCAGGCGATAAAGGGCAGGCCGAAGTACAGCGCCACCCGCTGCTCAGGGTCGAACGCGATCCCGACGCAAGCCAGCACGCAACACAGAATCGCGCCCAGCGGCACCCAGGGGTAACCGCGCACCCGGAAATGCAGGTCTTCGACGCGGCCGCCATTGGCCACATAGTGCCGGCGAAACGCGATCTGGCTGGCGGCGATGCTCATCCACACCACCACCACCGCCAGCCCGGAAACGGACACCAGCGCCAGGTACACCGTGTCCGGCGCGACCACGCTGCTGAGCAGCGACGCCACCGCGCCGGCCATGCTCAGGATGATCGCATTGACCGGCGTGCCGCGCGGCGAAAGGCGGCGGAAGCACTTGGGCATATGGCCCTGGTCACTCAGGGTCCAGAGCATCCGCGAGGCGGCGTACAGGCCGGAGTTGGCCGCCGACAGCAGTGCGGTGAGGATCACGAAGTTCATGATGTCGGCCGAGTACGGGATGCCGATCATGTCGAACACCATCACGAACGGGCTTTCCACCAGGCCTGCCTGCTCACGGGGCAACAAGGTCGCGAGGACGACGATGGTGCCGACGAAGAACAGCGCCAGCCTGACCACCGTGGTGCGAATGGCCTTGGGCACGCTGTCCTGGGGATCCTTGGCTTCGCCGGCGGCAATACCGATCAGCTCGGTGCCGGAGAAGGCGAACGACACCGCCAGCAGCGTCATCGCGATGGGCAGCAAGCCGGTGGGGAACAGGCCCTCGCGGGTGAAGTTGGACAGCCCGATGCCCTGAACATGCTTGACCTCGAACAGGCCGCAGATCGCCCCGGCACCAATGACGATGAAGGCAATCACCGTCAGCACCTTGATCAGCGACAGCCAGAATTCGGTCTCGGCGAACAGGCGCACAGACACCACGTTGAGGATGAATACGGTGATAGCGAAGAATGCGCTCCATATCCACACCGGCGTGTCCGGAAACCAGCGGACCATCAGGATCCCGGCGGCGGTGAATTCCGAGCCAATGGCGACGGCCCAGGTCAGCCAGTACAACCAGGCCACCGTGTAGCCGGTGCCCGGTCCCAGGTAACGGGTGGCGTAGCTGCTGAACGAGCCGGTTTCCGGCATCTGCACGGCCAGTTCGCCCAGGCAGACCATCACCAGGTAGACCATCACGGCGCCGACGATATAGGCGATCACCGCGCCGAGGGGGCCGGCCTGGTTGACCGTGTAGCCCGAGGTCAGGAACAACCCGGTGCCGATCACCCCGCCCAGCGCCAGCATGACGATGTGGCGGGTGTGCATCTCTTTCTTGTATTCGGCCGGATCAGCCGACGCTGTCGTTGAGTGTTCAGTGGACATAGTTTGATTCTCATGAAGTGTCTGGTGTTCAACGGGAAACCCGCAACGAGGCAGTACCAACCAATGCACCAGCGACTGTTATTGTTATTGCTTTCATGAAACAGGGCGCCCCGCCATCCCGGGCAGACCGCCCTCACCCTCAGGCGGACACGCTGGCGCGCCGCTCGCTGCCGGCCACATCCGTGCGTTGGGCACGTACCGTGGCGAAGGCCTGACGCAAGTCTTCCAGCAGGTCAGCGGTGTCCTCGATACCGACGGACACCCGCACCAACCCTTCGGAAATGCCCAGCGCCTGACGCTCTTCCAGGGTGTTTTCCACGTGGCTGGTTGTCCGTGCCGGCCCGTAGATGGTTTCCACCGCGCCGAGGTTGCCGGCACGGTGGGCGTAGCGCAGGCACGGCAGCAGCTTGACGACGGTGTCCATCCCGCCGACCAGCACGAAGCTGACGATCGCGCCGAATCCCTTCATCTGCGCGCAGGCGATTTGGTGACCGGGATGCTGCGGCAATCCCGGATAGTTGACGGCTTCCACCAGCGGCTCGCTGCACAGGAATTCCGCCAGTGCCTGGGCGCTCGCCTGTTGCTGGCGCAGGCGCAGGGCGAGGGTCTTGATGCCGCGAATGATCAGGTAGGCGGAAAACGGGTCCAGCGAGGCGCCATTGATTTCCCGGTAGTGACGCACCTGCGCCATCAGCGACTCGGCCCCGCAGACCACACCGCCGAGCACATCACCATGGCCGGAAAGGAACTTGGTCGCGCTGTGCACCACCACATCGACGCCCAGCGCCAGCGGGTTCTGGTTCAGCGGCGTGGCAAAGGTGTTGTCGGCGACGACCAGCGCGCCGACACGTTTTGCCGCCGCCACCAACCGGCGGATATCGAGGATTTTCAGGGTCGGGTTGCTGGGCGTCTCGAGGTAGACAAGATCACAGCCGAGGGCGATTTCGCGCTCGATGGCCTCGGTGTCGAGGGTGTCGCACAGCGTCACCTCGACGCCCTGGCGGGGCAGGAACTCTTCGAAGATCTTGTTGGTGCCGCCGTAGCTGTCGCGGGTCGAGACCACGCGCTTGCCGTTGCACAGGAAGGTATGCAGGACGCCGCTGATCGCCGCCATGCCGGTACTGAAGGCCACGGCCGACTCGGCCTGCTCCAGCGCGCACAGCTTGTTTTCGAGCACCGCGACGGTCGGGTTGCTCATGCGGCTGTAGATGAAGCCCGGCTCTTTGCCCAGTGCGACGTCATACCAGGCATCGATATCGTGATAGCCGTAGGCGGCACTGGCGACGATCGGGGTCTGGGTGGCGTTATAAGGGTGTTCGACCTGCTCCCCGCCCCACACCACACAGGTGCCAACACCCGGTTGCACGCCCTGAGCGACCTTTGCTTCGTTGTTCATGTCTTTGTCTCGCATCGATGAAACACGGCGGTGTTTCGACTGGGTCTGCGAGGACTATAGGGAGGACGCGGCCCCTTGAAAAACGATGGAATCCGGGCCTAAGGGAAGGGTTTTTTAATGGCTCCTTGGGTGGGAGGTGGATTGCTTATCGCGAGCAAGCTCGCTCCTACAGTTCCTATGTCTGTCAATGTTGAGCGAGCTTGCTCGCGATAAACCGCATCACAAAATCCCGGTTTTCAGGGATGGCGCGGCCTTCTGCCATCAGCTTATATTGCTCGCCGTGCCGACCCTTGGCGCCCCTCGCCTATCCGACAGTACAACGCCATGTCCAAGATCGCGCTGACCGCCATGCAATCCCTCCCCTCTGGCGTGCTGCTGGTCGAGGACGAGCCCCATTTCCAGGAGCGCTTGCTCAAGATCCTGTCGGATCTGGGCTGTGCCCCCGGGACGCTTCACGTCGCTGGCACCCTGGCCGATGCCCGGCAGATCAGCCAGACCCAGGCGTTTTCCCTCGCACTGGTGGACCTCGGCCTGCCCGACGGCAGCGGCATTGATCTCATCGCCGAACTCCGCCAACGCCCCCATCCTGTGAGCACCCTGGTGATTTCCGCGTGGAGCACGCAGGACAAAATCCTCCAGGCGCTGCAGGCCGGCGCTACCGGCTACCTGCTCAAGGAACGCGACGACCTCGAAGTCCTTTTGTCGATACGCAGCGTGCTGCGCGGTGGCGCGCCGATCGATCCGTTTATTGCCCAACACATCCTCGCGCACATTCCGCAAGCCAAGGACGAGGTGGCCAACGCCTCGGACAGCGAGCGAACCAAGTCGCCCGACCTTCTGACGGAACGCGAAGCGCAGATCCTGACGCTGGTCGCGGGCGGCAAGTCGAACAGGAATATCGCCGAGCACCTGTACATTTCGCTCTACACCGTTGAATGCCACATCAAGCACATTTACCGGAAGCTGGAAGTGTCGTCGCGCATCAACGCCATCAACGAAGCGCGGTCGCGCGGCTTGCTCACGTAGTGTTGAGGCATCGCCGCCTCGGTGGGTTGCTGCTCGGCATCGTGATGCTGCTGGGCAGTTGCCTGTTCCAGGTTGCCTGGGCGCACGCCTGTACGCCCACCATCAGCGCCGTGCAGGCCGCGAGGGAGAAGCCCGGCGAGGCCGGCCGGCCAACGCAGGGTTGGCAACCGGTCACGCTGCCCGACATCTGGACCACCCGCTGGCCCGACTTCACCGGCGCGGTCTGGTATCGCATCACCTGGCGCCACGACTGCGCAGGCGTGGACGCAGAAAAGCAGTGGGTCGCGCTGGTCGCCAGTTCGATCAACCTGGCCGGCGAGGTCTACCTCAACGAAACCCTGCTCTGGCGTGACGCGAGCCTGCGGGAGCCGCTGTCGAGAAGCTGGAATACGCCCCGCTACTGGATCCTCCCGAACGCGGCAATGCACCCGCAGGCCAATGACATCTGGATCCGCGTCCAGGGCCGAGCCCTGGTGTTTCCTGGCCTCGGACTGGTGAGGATGGGGCCTCCCGCGCAGATGCTGGCGTTGCATCAGCAGCTATGGTGGTCGCAGCGCACCACGTTCCTGATCAACATGGTCGGCTCGCTGTGCATTGCCGGCCTGTTCGCGGGGATCTGGCTGCTGTACCGCAAGCAAGCCGTGTATGGCTGGTTCGCGCTGCTGAACCTGGCCTGGGTGCTGTTCGTCTACAACATCGTGGCCGTCGATCCCTGGCCGTTCAGCCATACGGTGAATGTGGCGCGGGCCAACGCCATCGCCTTCATGGCCTTTTGCATGTGCTACGCGATTTTTATTTTCCAGTTGCAGGGACGGCCCCTCAGCCGGGTGCAGGAGCGCAGCCTGCAAGCCCTGACGCTGGGCCTGTCGCTGCTGATTGTGTGCATGCCGGAAAAACACTTGCTGGCCGCCATGCAACTTGGCGTCAGAACCCATCTGCTGGTCTTTGCCGCGAGCTGCATCATGCCGCTGGTCCATGCCTGGCGCAGCAGGAAGCTCCAGGATGTGTTGTATGCCTCGCTGGGCCTCGGATTCGTGATCATCGCGCTCTACGACACGCGCACCTATTACCTGAAGATCCCCGATCCCGTCCTGCTGACCCCTTATGCCAACCTCATCACCATGGCCGTGATCACCGCCGTGCTGGGCTCGCGCATCGCCCACAGCATGCGCCGCACCGAGCGCTTCAATGTGGAGCTGTCGAGCGCTGTAGAGGAGGCCTGCCGGGAGCTGGAAACGACCTTGGGCAATGAGCACCAACTGGAACTGTCGAATTTGCGCTTGCAGGAGCGCATGCAGTTCATTCATGACCTGCATGACGGTTTTGGCAGCGCCCTGGTCCGGGCCATCGTCCAGGCGGAACGCAATGCCGATGCGCATGCGGATGCGCGCCGCCACATCTCGACCCTCAAGTCCCTGCGCGATGACCTGCGCAACGTCATGGACAGCGGCGAGCGCGTCAACGCCGACATGCCGGCGACACCCTCGGAATGGATGGCTCCGACCCGGCACCGTTTTTCGACGCTGTTCGATGAAATGGACGTGACCAGCCGATGGTCCTGCCCTGCCTCGTGGCCCTGGCCACCCCGTGTGGCGTTCTGCATGGAGCTGACACGTTTGCTCGAGGAAGCCCTCTCCAACGTGCTCAAGCACAGTGGCGCAACAGCAGTGGACATCACACTGGCCGTTGGGGGGGGGGGGGGGGGGGGGGGGGGGGGGGGGGGGGGGGGGGGGGGGGGGGG